>JAAYPV010000083.1 GCA_012519635.1 Clostridiales bacterium | reverse complement strand
TTGGTATTAACGGTGGAATAAGAAAAACAGGTATGATAATTTGTATTATTGCACTTTGCTTTGCGGATGCATTAATAAATATAAATCTACTTTTTATGATTCCTGAGCAAATTATGAATTTCCTAGGAACAGAAAGAGTAGGTCTATCTGAATTTTTTTCACTTCTATTTATTCTTTATGAATGTGCTAGTATTTTAAAAAATATGGTGCTTTGCGGATTGCCTATTCCAAGAAAATCCAAAGAATTTATTAACAGCTTTTTAGTTACTATGACGGAAGAAATGAAAAAACAAGATAATAAGGAGGAATAATTTATGACTAAAGGTATCGATATTTCATATGCACAAAACAAGGTTGACTTCAATAAGGTTAAGGAAGCTGGATATGATTTTGCTATAATTCGTGCTGGCTATGGAAAATATTTCAGCCAAAAAGATGACATGTTTGAAAGTCATTATGATGGTGCAAAAGCTGCTAGACTGGATACAGGCTGTTACTGGTACAGCTATGCTACAAATGTAGACGACGCCAAAAGAGAAGCTGAAACCTGTCTTGAGATTATAAAAGATAAGAAGTTTGAATATCCTGTATGCTTTGACATTGAAGAGGAACGACAGAAAATTTTAGGTAAGACTCTTGTATCCGATATAACAAGTACATTCTGTCATACTGTTGAAGATGCAGGCTATTATGTTACTATTTACAGCTATGCTAGCTTCTTGCGTGATTTTATTTCTGAAAAGCTTCGCAAACGCTTTGATATCTGGGTGGCTCATACTGGAGTAGATAAGCCAAACTATTCAACACCATTCGGTATATGGCAATATAGTCATACCGGAAAAGTACCAGGCATTAATGGAAATGTTTGCTTAGACTATGCATACAAGAACTATCCTAAGATTATAAAATCTCATAATCTTAACGGATTTTACGACGATAAAGCGAGTCACCAATATCGTGAATATACTGTTAAAAAAGGTGATAGCTTCTGGCGTATCGCTGAAAAGGAGCTTGGCAAGGGTACGCGTTATCCAGAAATTGTTGCATTGAATAATATGAAAGCAATTGATATCATTTATCCTAACCAGAAACTAAAAATACCTCTAAAATAACTTAAAGCACCACTCATTAAAGCGAGTGGTGCTTATTTATTTTAAGAATAATAAACTCATAACAGCTAATTATAATTATAAAATATCAGCTATTTCGTACAAAATAAATTCTTTTTATATGCCTTATTCTTTGTGTAATCAAAAAGTTATTAAAATTTAAAAATTAAGTTGTTTTTTTTTAATAAAACTGATATAATTAAGAATAATGTAATATTTAAATTTAATAAAGTAAGTAGGGTTAAAATGTGTGATAATAACTTTAAAAATAAAATAATTATTGGTAGAAATCCTGTCCTAGAAGCTTTAAAATCAAAAGAGCTTATTGATACTATTTATGTGAATGGCAGCAGTGGAAGTCTTGCAAAAATTTGCTCATTGGCTAGAGAAAAAGACATTGTTATTAAAAATGTTTCTACACAAAAGCTAGATGCAATGGCTGAAGGTGGGTCCCATCAGGGAATTATCGCCACTGGCGCTTGTGCCGAATATGTTACCGTTAAAGATATCCTTGAAGTTTCAGCTAAAAAAGGCACGCCACCATTTATTGTTATTTGTGATCAAATTGAGGACCCACATAATCTTGGTGCTATAATAAGAACTGCTGAAGCAGCAGGTGCTGATGGCCTCATTATTCCTAAAAGACGCAGTGCGTCTCTTAACCATACTGTTTATAAAACCTCTGCAGGTGCTGCAAGCTGGTTGCCTGTTGCAAGGGTTTCAAACCTTGCGTCTACAATTGACGAACTTAAGAAAAATGGTGTTTGGATTTATGGTACTGATATAAGCGGCAAAAACTATGCTGGATCAGATTTAACAGGTAGTATCGCAATTGTAATAGGCTCTGAAGGTTCAGGTCTGGGTAGACTTATTAAGGATAAATGCGACTTTCTCCTAAGTCTTCCTATGTTTGGTAAAATTGATTCCCTTAATGCCTCCGTTGCCGCTGGCATATTTATGTATGAAATTGTTCGACAAAGGCAAGGTTAGAAAGGAGTGTTATAATGCCTAATCAGAAATTCTCTTTGGACGATATTCTTGACGAATATTGTTCCAAGAAGGATAATGTGAAAGTTGCAACTAAAAAATTATCTGACGATGATAAGCTTCATAATATTATTTCACAGAATTATGAGAAAGCATCTGACATAAAGCCTATTACTGAATATGATGAAAAAGTAACTGCCATCAAAACTGAAAAAGTTAATGTATATGATAATAGCCCGACTACCACATTTTCAAGCGTTTTTGGAAGCACTAATCTTGATGGCTCTTACGAACGAAAGCTTAATCGACCTAAAGAAGAGTTTGTGATGCCTCCAAATGTTAAACCTATTGAAATGGACTACGATTCCAGTCCGAAAATTCGTCCTATGCGAAATTCCACCAGAGCAAAGGAGGAAAGACTTCAATATAGCAAGAATATAAAAAGAAAATACACAGGAACTATTACTGAAAATAAAAGAAGAGTGCTCAATGAAGATACAACAGAATTAAAAAGGGATAGGATATATGACAACCCTGTTAAAAAGAAATATCCTCAAGTTGCCAAGCAGGAAAACTCCCTTGATATACATATCAAGCCTGAACGGGTAAGTAAAAGCGTTTCTGAAAAAAAGAAAAAAGAAAACACTGATAATATAAAAAAGGTTACCGCAGATATATTTAATCTAAAAGGGACAATCATTCTAAGAATAATCGTTCTCACTATCATGTCCCTTTTTAGTACATATATTACATTGGCAAATGATTACAGCCTACCTACCCTTCCAGCTTTTAAGTCGGCTACTGCTCCACAAAGTTACGCATTTACAATGATTATGATTGGCGGTGTATCCATTCTAATTTCAATGCCTGTAATCACTAACGGCTTGAAAAAACTTTTCACACTTAACGCCGATTGTGATAGTATTACCTCCCTTACAACAATTGCTTGTATTGTAGCCGGATTTACATTTTTATTTGATACAACCATGCTGGAGGCTGGCAAGGTACATATTTTTATGCCTGTGGCTATCTTATCCCTACTCTTTAATGCCGTAGGTAAACTGCTGATTGTAAGCCGCGCATCCAAGAATATTGAGTTTTTAGCAAAAAACAAAGAAAATCATGCAGTTGTTTTTGTTACTGATGACCGCAAGGCTGAAACAATAACAAGAGGAGCTTTCAACGACTATCCTATTCTTGCTACAATGCGTAAAACCGAATCCCTTTCGGATTTTATTAAATACACATTCTCAACAGATATAGCAGATAGGTTCTGTAAGATTTTTACTCCCGTTGCACTAATACTTTCCCTTACAATATCTGTTTTTAGCGCAATTAGGCTTACAAATACACCTAATGCTTTTATAGACTCACCTGCATTTGCTGCCGGTACTTCAATCTTTTCAATGTTTATAAGTGCCTGCTCATGCTTTGCAATTACTCTTGTTGTAAATATACCGCTTTTAACTGCATCAAAAAAATTTAATAAATCCTCAAGTGTTATACTAGGATATCAAAGCGTTGATGACTTTTATGATACTAATTCCATTATGGTTGATGCTAAAACCCTTTTCCCAAAAGGTATGATAAATTTATCTGCTATCAAGCCATATTCAGACTTCAAAATTGATGATGCAATATTACTTGCTGCAAGTCTTACTATTCATGCGGGAAGTATATTAAGCGATATGTTCTCAAGCATGGTTGCTGGCGATAATCAGATGCTTTTCCCTGTTGAAAACCTTGTATACGAGGATTCTATGGGTATATGCGGCTGGATTAACAACAAGCGTGTCCTTCTTGGTAACCGTGCATTAATGACCAGCCATAATATTGAAGGAATTCCTTCCAAAACCAAAGAATTTGAATATACACAAAATGGTAAGGATGCTCTTTATCTCTCCGTTTCGGGAAATCTTTCTGCAATGTTCATTATAGAAGTAAATGCTAATAACGAAATCAAGTATTGGCTAAAAGAACTCCAAAAGGAGGGCATTTATCTTATCATTAAGAGTATTGACTCTGTTATCTCACTTACAAGAATATCAAGGCTGTTTAAGATTTCTGAAGATATGATAAAAATTCTCCCTTCAAGAATGCATAAGCTTTTTGACAGTGAAACAAGCAGCATGAAAACACAAAATGCCTCAATGGCATGCAATGGCAAGTTTTCAAACTTTGCTAATCTGCTTATAAGCACAAACAAAATTCGTCAGACCGCCCTATTAGGAACTATTCTTCAAGCGACATCTGCTATTTTAGGCTTTTCCATTGTAACTGTTTTCATGCTCATGAAGGCTTATTGGCAAATAAATGTTTCAACACTTATTTTCTACAATCTGTTTTGGGGACTAATTTCCGTTGGAGTTGTAAAACTTAGAAAAATTTAAGCTCAGTTTAATGGCAAGGTGTAAAGACCTTGCCCTTTCTTATTACCAAAGTTTCTATAGCTATCTCATATGTTAATAAATCATTAAAAGCAATAAATAATTGTTACCGAACCATTATGAATTTATGTAAGGAATTGGTTATAGTGCACAATAATTTTATGTTTTTTTGTACTATTATATAAAATCACGCTTTCAACTTGAATATAATTGTAGAAAGTGCTATAATGTTAATATTAATTTGATACTTTGATTTAAAGGAGATTAACATAATGAACACGTTCGAAACTGATAAAATTAAAAACATAACACTCGCTGGCCATAGTGGTTCTGGAAAAACCTCCCTGGCTGAAGCTTTACTCTATAAAGCAGGTGCTACTGCAAGATTAGGAAAAATTGCTGACGGAACAACAGTTTGTGATTATGACCCCGAAGAAATTAAACGCAGCTACTCACTTAGCTCCTCTCTTGCATCCTTTAGCTATAATGATATACAAATAAATATTTTGGATACCCCTGGATTATTTGATTTTGCCGGCGGTATGTACGAAGGAATTTATGCCGGTGATACAACTATGATTACAGTTTCTGCTAAATCAGGAGTTAAAACAGGTACTAAAAAGGCTTATGAGCTTGCTGAAAAATTGAAAAAATCAAAAATGTTTGTAGTAACAAAAATAGATGATGAAAACGCAAACTTCTACAATGTTTTAACTGAACTAAAGACTGAATTTGGCCCTACTGTTTGCCCTGTTATCGTTCCTGTAATCAAAGATAGAAAAATTGATTCATTTGTAAATCTGATAGAAATGAAAGCTTATAAATATGATGATAAAGGTAATGCTACCGAAACAGATATGCCTACTTCCGATATTTCTGAAAAGATGGAATATCGTATTGACGGTTTGATCGGGGCTATCAGTGAGGCTGTTGCTGAAACTGACGAAGAGCTTATGGAAAAATTCTTTGAGGGTGAAGAGTTCACTAAAAAGGAAATTATACAAGGAATACATAAGGGCATGAATGACGGTATAATCACACCTGTTGTATGCGTGTCCTCAACTACACTCGCTGGTATAGATATGCTGTTAAAGGAATTTTCTCTTCTACTTCCTTCACCAAGCGAAAGACCAACTCCAACAGCAACCGCAAATGATGGCTCTGCAGTTGAGATTCCATGTGATTCCTCTGCTCCTGTATCCTCATTCGTATTTAAGACAGTTGCTGACCCATTTGTAGGAAAAATGTCCTTTATGAAGGTTATGAGCGGAACTCTTACAAGCGACTCCGAGCTTACTAATGCTACAACTGGACAGATTGAAAAAATAGGCAAAATCTATAAACTCATGGGTAAAAAACAAACAGAAATTTCATCAGCTTCTGCTGGAGATATTGTTGTTACTACAAAGATTAATGCAAACACATCTGAAACCCTTTGTGGTAGTAAGAAGATTATTTCATTCAGTAAAATTGACTTCCCTAAGCCTTGCTATTCAATGGCTGTAAAGGCTAAAACACAGGGCGATGAGAGTAAGATTTCCACTGGACTTAAGCGTTTGCTTGAGGAGGATTTGACTCTTTCCTATGCTCATAATTTATCTACAAATGAACAGATTTTAAGTGGATTGGGTGAGCAACACCTTGAAATTGCTACAACAAAGATTAAGACTAAATTCGGTGCATCCGTAGAATTATCTGTACCTAAGGTTGCTTATAAGGAAACTATCCGCAAAAAGGTTAAGGTTGAAGGTAAGCATAAGAAACAAACTGGTGGTCATGGTCAATACGGTCATGTTTGGATTGAATTTGAGCCTTGTGTAAGTGAAGAGCTTGTGTTTGAGGAAAAGATTTTTGGTGGAGCTGTTCCAAAGAATTATTTTCCTGCTGTTGAAAAGGGACTTCAAGAGGCTATGCAAAAAGGTGTGCTTGCTGGTTGTCCTGTAACAGGCCTTAAGGCTATCCTTGTAGATGGCTCTTACCATCCTGTTGACTCATCTGAAATGGCGTTCAAAATAGCTGCTTCACTCGCTTATAAAGAGGGTTTAAAGCAGGCTGACCCTATTATGCTTGAACCAATTGAAAACTTATCAGTTATTATCCCTGATGAAAATACAGGAGATGTTATGGGTGAGCTTAATAAACGACGCGGTCGTGTAATTGGAATGAACCCTATGGAAAAGAATATGACTGAAATTTGTGCTGAAGTTCCTACTCGTGAAATGCATGACTTTGCTATGTATATCAGACAGGTTACTAAGGGAATGGGTAGCTTTAGTATGGAGTTCTTACGCTATGAGCCACTTCCAAGTAATCTTCTCCCTGAAGTTATTGCATCTGTAAATGAAGGAGCAGCTGAATAATTTGCATAATAAAGGGCAACCACATTAAGTGATTGCCCTAAAATATTGTTTAGGAGGAATATATGCCGAAAACTACAAAAATAAAAGTTGGTTTGCGAATTATTAAAACTTCCATCGCCGCATTTATATGCTTTTTACTTAGCTATTTTCGTGAAATATATAATCCGTTCTACTCTGTCATCTCTGCAATATTATGCATGCAAAAGGATATCAAGGGTAGTAAAGAGGTATCCATCAACCGTATACTCGGCACCCTTATGGGTGGTGTTTACGGATTGTTAATACTGCTTGCATTTAACTACTCCCCTTTTAATATTCATAAGCTGGTAGAGTATTTTATTAATTCACTTGCTCTGATTCCTCTTATCTTCATTACTGTTAAAATAAAACGCCCTGATACCACTGAATTAGCCTGCGTTGTATTTTTAAGTATTGTTATATCCTACAGAGGAAATACTGCAGATACAGCCTTGCTCTATGCAATAAACAGAATGATTGACACTATAATCGGTATTATGGTTTCACTCTTAATAAACTGGATTCCCTTCCTTAACAAACAGCATCTGCCAAAAAATAAAGAAAACACTGAAACTTAAGCCTAAACCTAATCTACCACGATATAATTGTCTGCAGCATTTTCCTTTGTTGTATGCTCAGAAATCGATAAAACCTTTACCTTTAACGGCTTTTGCCCTAAGTTTATTGTAATTATATCATCAACTTTAACATTATATGAGGCCTTGACAACCTTATCATTAACCAATACTTTACCCGCATCACAAGCCTCATTCGCAATTGTTCGCCTCTTTACAAGGCGTGTTACCTTAAGATATTTATCTAATCTCATCTTTTCCTCCAAAATTAACTTTACCTTTTTTCTAAAATACAAAAGAAATTTATCAAATCTATCAGTAACAAAAAACAAAAGCAGTGAACGGTAAATCCGCTCCCTGCTTTTTAATTCATTATTTTTACAATTTATTTCTTGTTAACAGCTTCCTTCAAAGCCTTTCCAGCCTTGAATGCAGGAGCTTTCTTAGCAGGAGAAATGAAAGTTTCCTTTGTTCTTGGGTTAATTGATTCCTTTTCCTTACGGTCACGAACTTC
The DNA here is from genome assembly GCA_012519635.1 of Clostridiales bacterium. Taxonomy (GTDB): domain Bacteria; phylum Bacillota; class Clostridia; order Oscillospirales; family Ruminococcaceae; genus JAAYPV01. Next base: position 3,049 of record JAAYPV010000083.1, on the reverse strand, counting down.
AAAAGTACCAAATCCAATGATTTGAACCTTGTCACCCTCAGCCAAAGCTTCAGTAATTGCTGTAAAAACTGCATTTACAGCTGCATCCGCATCCTTCTTTGTCATCTCAGTCTTATCAGCAACTACAGCGATTAACTCTGATTTTGTCATTTTTATTTCCCTCCATTTTATTATTCATTTACTTTTAGTTTTCAGATTAACTTTCTTTTAGCCTCACGCCAATAGTCATCAATCTCATCTATGCTAAGGGACTTCATATCAATCCCTTTTAGCCTGATAATCTTTTCTGTTTCCTCAAAACGCTTTATAAACTTTTCAATAGCTTTATTAAGCGCTTCCTCCGCATCAATATTCAAATGCCTTGCAGTATTAACACATGAAAATAATAAATCCCCCAGCTCGTCCTCTATGCTATCAGTATTGCCACTTTTTATAGCCTCCTCAAGCTCGGACAATTCTGATTTTATACATGAAACAGTATCATCATAGCCTTTAAAATCCATTCCAGCACGCATAGCCCTTTTCCCAACCTTTTGCGCCCTCATTAAAGCCGGAAGTGATTTTGCAACACTTTTCAGCGTATCCGTATAAGTTTCCTGTCCCTTTGTTTCCTTTTTAATGTTATCCCAGTTTTTCAATACCTCATCAGTACCACTGACATCAACATCACTAAAAACATGTGGATGCCTTGTAATCAGTTTTTTACAAATCTCATCGCAGACATCATCAAATGAAAAGCCATTTACCTCAGCTTCAATCTGACAATGAAATACAATTTGCAAAAGAACATCTCCCAATTCCTCTCGAAGTAAATCGGTATCCTTCAAATCAATAGCTTCAATTGCCTCATAGACTTCCTCAACAAAATCCTTTTTTATAGTTTCATGATTTTGCTCTCTATCCCAAGGGCAACCCTCTTCACTTCGAAGTATCTGCATAATATTTAGCAAATCCTCTATTGAGTAAAATTCCTTTTTAACAAAACTAATCATCGCTCACTCTTTCACCATAAAATAACACATCACATAAATATGTCTTTTATATAGTACATTAATTTTTTCTAAAATGCAAGCATTTTTTCGAAGTTCGTTATTTTTATTAAATTTTCGCTATTTTTACAACACTTATCTGTAATTATTGTGAAATAATTACCTTTTACCTAGCATCAACAAAACCAATTTTACGATAAACCTTGCTCAAAACTCGCTGTGACATCTTCAATGCCTTCTCCGCATTGCTTGTATAACATTCCTTTAGGTACTGCTTATCTGCTCTAATTCTTGCAAACTCTTCTTGAACAGGACGCAAATGCTCTGCAACTGCCTCGCCAACTGTAAGCTTGAAATCTCCATATCCCCTGCCTGCAAATTCTTTTGTAATCTCATCAAAGTTCTTTCCTGTAACCATTGAGTAAATTGTCATAAGGTTATTTATTCCATCCTTGCCATCACGATAACAAATCTCAGCTTCGCTATCAGTTACAGCTCTCTTGAACTTCCTAATAATAGTATCCTTATCATCAAGTATTAATATACATGAATTAGGATTTTCATCTGATTTTGACATCTTTTTTGTAGGCTCCTGCAAGGACATTATCTTTGCACCGACTTCAGCAATATATGGCTCAGGCAAAGTGAAAAATTCACCATATCTCTGATTAAATCTTTGTGCTACATTTCTTGCAAGCTCAAGATGCTGCTTCTGGTCTGCACCAACAGGCACAAGGTCCGCATTGTATGCTAAAATATCTGCCGCCATCAAGACAGGATATGTAAACAATCCCGCATTAACATCATCAGAATGTTTAGCACTCTTATCCTTAAACTGAGTCATTCTTGTCAGTTCGCCAAATTGAGTTGTGCAAGATAAAACCCAGCTTAATTCTGCATGGGTTTTTACATGGCTTTGTATAAATACAATTGATTTATCCAAATCAATTCCACAAGCGAGCAATAACGCATAGGCATCTAAGGTATTACTCCTGAGCTTTGCAGGGTCCTGCTTTACAGTAATGGCATGCATATCCACAACGGAATAAATGCAGTTATACTCATCCTGAAGTGTCTTCCAGTTGCTTATTGCACCAATATAATTTCCAAGAGTAAATGTTCCTGTAGGTTGAATACCACTAAATATGAGCTTTTTTCCTTGCTCAGACATTAACTAAAATCCCCTTTCAATCAACTGTTCCCTTTCCCTTTTTCTCCCTCTTCCTTTAGCTGTGCTATTCTAATTTCAGCCAATACATTTTGATATAGGTGGAACAAAAGCTTTCTGCCCTTATCTTCTTCATTAAAATTATTTGGAGTAATAACTGTTCTGTAAATAAACCCCTTTTTAGTCAAGAAATAAACATAATGCATTCTTCCCATTGGCAAATCATATGAATTTACCTTTTCAGCGTCAGCTAAACAATTCTCCGCACTCAATACAAGCAATCTTGCCGCATGTGCAACTGGCCTGTATTTCATTGAGGTACCTAATAATGAGCCCCCATTATTATAGTATATATTTGCAGCACCATTAGCATAACACACCAAAGTTGAAAGCAAATTAGGGCCCATAGGTAAATCAATTACCAATCCATAAACCTCATTATCTTGAGGAACCATTTTTTTTATTTCAGTTGCTTCAAAAGCAATGGCGTCTGCTCTTGCAGCAAGATAATTTGGCGTAACAGGATATCTATTTAATAGTGGTCGTCTTTTATCAGCCATTATAATCTCTCCTTAATAATTAATCTAACATTTCCCTTGTCATCCTGCCTAAAATTTCGCACCCCTTTACAATCTTATCATCAGTTGGTGTTGAAAAATTAAGCCTGAATGAATTTGTTTTATCACTTTCACTAATCATGAACGCACTTCCAGGAACAACAGCAATCTTATACTCCTCAACTGCCTTTTTGCAGAATCCAAGCATATCACTACCCTCAGGAAGTGTAGCCCATATAAACAAACCTCCTTGAGGCTTTGTATATTTAATCTTCTTTGAAAAATGCTTGTCCATCTCTCCAAGCATAAGTTCACATTTTCTCTTATACACATCT
>JAAYPV010000082.1 GCA_012519635.1 Clostridiales bacterium | reverse complement strand
CTTGTTCAGGAGTCGCTTGAAATGCTTTCAAAGAATAGAACAACATTCACTATTGCACATAGGCTTACAACAATAAGAAATGCAAGCAAGATTTTGGTTCTTACGGAAAAAGGAATAGTTGAGTCGGGAACACATGATGAACTGATGGCGTTGAATGGTGAGTATAGAAAACTATATAGTCTTTATGAGGTATAGCAACATTAAATATAATTTTTAATTTATAAAAAGTTTTTAAAATACTTGCATGTGAAATGGAATTATAGTATTATTATATAGACATCGAGATGAGAAATTAGTTTATATTATGCTTATAGATGAATATTGGAGGGTTTTTATGAGATTGAGCAGTATGCAGAAAAGTGATTTGCAGGCGTTTAAGGCTGAAACTCAAAAGCAGTATGCGGAGTTTAAGGCAAGGGGCTTAAAGCTTGATATGTCGAGGGGTAAGCCTTCGGCTGATCAGCTTGATTTGAGTATGCCTATGCTTAGCGTTATCGGTGAGAGTGACAATGTAAACTCTGAAAATGGTTTTGATTGTCGTAACTATGGTCTGCTTGATGGTATCCCTGAGGCTAAAAAAATGTTCGCTGATATGTTGGGTGTGGCAACAGATGAGGTTATTGTTTATGGCAACTCCAGCTTAAATATCATGTATAACATGGTTTCAAATGCTATGACTCATGGTATTCTTGGCAATCCAGCCTGGTGTAAGATTGATAAGGTTAAATTTTTATGCCCTGCACCGGGATATGACAGGCACTTTGCAATATGTGAGCATTTTGGAATTGAAATGATTACAGTACCTATGTTTTCAACAGGACCTGATATGGATATGGTTGAAAAGCTAGTTGCTGAAGATGAGGCAATAAAGGGAATCTGGTGTGTTCCACAGTATTCAAACCCTGATGGAGTAGTTTATTCTGACGAGACAATAAAGCGTTTTGCAAATCTTAAGCCAAAGGCTAAGGATTTTAGAATTTTCTGGGACAATGCATACTGCATTCATCATCTTTCTGATACACCAAGAAATCTATTGAATATTATGGACGAATGTAAAAAGGTTGGAACTGAGGATATGGTTTATATTTTCTGTTCAACCTCAAAGGTGTCCTTTTCGGGTGCGGGGGTTGCAGCATTTGGCAGCAGTAAGGCTAATATTGCAAGCATTTTGAAATCCATGTCAATCAGCACTATTGGCTATGATAAGATAAATCAGCTAAGACATGTAAGATTCTATAAGGATTTCGAGGGTATGTGCAAGCATATGGAGAAACATAAGGCTATTTTGGTTCCTAAATTCAAGACTGTTTTAAATATGCTTGAAAAAGAGATTAAGCCGCTTGAAATAGGTGAATGGATTGCTCCTGAGGGTGGATACTTCATCTCATTTAATACAATGAACGGCTGTGCAAAGCGTGTGGTAGAGCTTTGCAAGGAGGCAGGGGTTGTTCTAACTCCAGCGGGTGCAACATTCCCATATGGAAAGGACCCTGATGATAGAAATATCCGTATAGCACCTACATATCCGCCAGTTGAGGAGTTGCAGGTTGCTATGGAGTTGTTCTGTATCTGTGTTAAGCTTGCAAGTGCTGAAAAGCTATTGGCTGAGTAATAAAAAAACGCCCTAAGGTTTTGTCTTAGGGCGTTTTTGTATCTTGAATATTAATAATCAGAGAGTGTAATGCCATTTTTGCCAAGTGGTATTTGATGGTCAAGACCAACGAACTTACCGTCTTTTTGCCATAAAACCTCTTTTACAAACTCATACTTTTCTGTATCCCATGTTGTGAAATCGTCAAGCACAAGTCCCCCTGTATCACCAGAGTTAGCATTAAAGCACCAGAAGGTGTGATGTAGCTTATTTTCCTTTATAAGCTGTCTCACATATGTCATCCACTTTAGGTTAGGGTCTTTCATAAATCCTCCCCATTCGCCGATTAAAAGCGGAGCGATATTATCCTCATGAATGAACATCCAGTTGTCCCTCCAGCAGTCCTTATACAAGGATTCAAAGGTATAATTTCCTTTAAACCATGGCTGTTCGTAAACGGTTGGACCATAGTCATGAGGGGAATATACCAGCTTGTTCTGATATTTACCTAAATTAATTGGATTATCCTTTACTCCACGAAGGTTTCCACCCCACCAATTGAAATAATAGTCGTCTTCATTGGTGGAGGTAAAATTTCCGTTTGTTTTAATGTTTTTAGGGTAAATCTCGATACCCTCCACCATAATAAGTACATTAGGGTTTTTTTCGAGTACTGTTAAGGCAGCCTTTTCAGCGATATATTTCCAGTTATCAGGGTCCTTTGAATTATCCCATTTTGCTCTTGGAGTTTCGTTGTGCTTGCCATGAGGTTCATTTTTTAAATCATAAGCAATAATTGTGTCATCATTTTTGTATCTGTCAGCCATCCATGCTAAAGCTCTCAGATAGTCGTCCTCAGTGATATGGCCATCAGTCCAAAGAGGCTTCATATGGCCCATTGGGTCAGTAATAGCGCAATGGAAGTCTATCATAATCTTTATTCCATTTGCACGGCATTGTCCTATTACATAATCAAAAATTTCAAGGCTATTCATTCCTATCAGATATGAATTTGTTGAATTATTGAAATTGGCTTCTGGATAAATTCCGTCCTCCCAGTTGTTAACAAGCTCTGTTGAAATAGGCAATCTTAAAAGATTAAAGCCATGATCAGCGATTGATACAATTGATGAGTTTAAATCAGCTGCCCAAAGCCCATCAAAAATGTTTGTACCTGTGTTATAGCCAAACCAGTTAACACCAGTTAACCAGACTTCTTTTCCATTTGCATCAACTATTTTATTGCCTTTGACATATAGCCAGTCATCAGTAGTTGGAGGAGGAACATTTTTTGCACCTGCATTAGTTATCGCATCTTTATTATTTGTGCTGTTTGCAGAATTATTTGGTGCATTTTTTAAAGTAGCTGTAAATACAACCTCTCCGCTATTGATTTCACCTGAAGCTTGAATTTGCAAGCCAAAATTAATGCCACCATTTGCAGGTATTTCTGAATTATTTGATTCAGGTTTAATAATAATTTTTCCATCAAAAATTTCGTATGTAGCACCCCAGCACTGCTTTACAGTCACATCACCGCTAATAGGGATAGTAACGGACCAGTTAGTTAACGCAGCATTTTGGGAATTTGTTATATTCCCCTGATAGTCATAATTGGTTTTTCCATTTTCATCCCATTTGTTACCGGATTTAAATTCAAACTTGACCTTTGATGATGAATCAGTGCTATTTGCATTTACTGTTATTGTTGTCCCATCTGCAAAATTTTCATCTTTGTGTATTGTTGAACTTGTTGTAATAGATTCTGTAAGTCGTTGACTGCTTGAAGAGTCATCCTCTTCACAAGCAGTTAAAAGGACTGAAAAGCACATAATAACAGCTAATATGAATGAGTTGACTTTTTTAATTTTCATACATTGACTTCTCCATTTCATAGTAGTTTATTATTTATTCT
>JAAYPV010000012.1 GCA_012519635.1 Clostridiales bacterium | reverse complement strand
GTGTCATTATCTCCATCGCTGAAAGCTTCTTCTCCATCAACAATTAAATCCTTCATCACATAAATATCAAAATTAGTTACTGAACTTGGCTTTAGCTTAGCTAGCTCTGATTTTCGGGTAATAATCGTATTTTTGTTTGGATTAGTTAAAGCCAACTCATTAAAACTCTTTATAGTGTTATCACTTAAAAAAGGAGAGATAGCAAAAAGCTCATGGTATGTATTGAATAGTCCTGTGTTTTCTATTTCATAGCCATCAATACCAACAGGGTAAAAACAATAATCTGAAAACTGGTTATCTTTAATTTCAAACTTCACATGAAGAATTTCTTCTGCCAAACTTAGAAGGTTACTTTTCTTGCCCGGACTTATACTATTTTTCTTTGCAAGCTTTAATAAGGATTGCAAAAAGTCACTTAAAGGACGAGACTTTTCATATCCCGCTTTTAATCTGGCATCTATTTTAACTTTACCCTCAAGGCATACAGCAACGTCCCAACTCCGGTCAAAAGTTAAATTCCTGCTAAGAACTAAACAGCGATACAACGCCTCACCGTCAGCATTTTCATACTTAACAAGCCAAAACTTGGGATGAAATGACTTCTTATTTTTAAGGACTATTTCAAAAACCATTTTTTCCAAGAGAATATGCAGAGCATGTGCATTCGCAGGAACCTTTATCTGTCCGCCCTCACAAAAGACCAGCACCTTATCAGCGGTTTTGTTCAAAGCTTCTAACAGATAGATGGGATTATCCTTCAATCCGCTATCAATGCTTTCTGAAAGACCTAAAGCTATACTTATTCCTATCAGCGCATCCAAATCAAGGGAATAAGTAGTGCCAACCGCAAACACCGTTTCATATCCAAAGGGAGGTGCCATCATTTTGCTGTAATCCAATCTGTCGGATGCAGGTTTAAGCATTGACATCACCTATCCCTTCGAAAATATCTCTTAACAGGTTTTTTGCATTTCTGAAACGGTATTGCAGTTTCCCGATGCCTACCCAACCCTTATATTCAAACTCATTTACGTTATAAAGCTTGGCTCGCTTATCTCCTTTGAGCCTTCGTTCACGCATTATTACAAGCTCGTCCAGTTTTTCAATATCATTTTTAAGCATTGCATCCTTGCAATCAAATAGAAACTTGATAAGCTTTCCGTTTTTAATACGAAGCCTATCAAAGAGAATTTTTTGCATATCAATATTAACACATTTTCCCATATCCAAACTCCAAAGCTTCCATTCGGTAATAACATCGTCGTTCTTTCCCTGGGACAATAACATGTTATATCTTAAATGAATGCCGAAAACAAAGTCTGAAAACTCTTTCGCCATTATGTAATCTTCTTTTAAATTATGCGGAAACAGATTCACCATTCCTTCAATATCGTCAAAGCTTTCAAACTGCAAAAAATCTGTATAGTTCTTTTCTAAAACAAAGTAAAGTATAGAATCAGGCACAGAAGACATAATCTGATTTCTTAAAAATTCAGCTTCTTGCTTTGTAAGTTTTATAGTAAGTCCATCTCTCCAGTCAGCAGAAAAATCAGGTAACTTCCAAAAGCCACCTGTAAGCTCTCCCGTTACTGCATCAATATCATCTGCATCCTTTTCGTCATCCTTAAGGCCAATACTTCTTAATACTTTTGTGTTGTGCTTCTTATTCTTCAAAAGGCATGTAATCCGTGCATAGTCATACAAGGACATTTTGCCGCCAGTAAATATGCCGAAAGTTCTAATGCCATTCCAATATATATCGGAAGGCTTACGTTTTAGCTTTCTTCCCGCAGTTTCACCAATAATACCGTTCTCGCCGCTTTGTTTTAATATGTCAATAAAGTCAAGCTCCTGTTCATGTAAGCGGTTAATCATTTTATCAGGAGTCATCCCTTTTTCACGTTCTAATTCAGCAAGCAAATATGGGGTAATCAGAAAGTATTTTGCTCTCGTCTGGATAGTAGAAGTACCAGGGAAGAAAATATCCGAAAAAGCGTCTCGAATAATACCGACTCCTAATTCATCCACTGCCTCAGGCTCTGAAAGCAAGTTTATAACACTCATAACCTTATTCCTTTGTTCTTTTGAAAAATCAATCCAGCCGATATTCACAAATCATCAACTCACTATCTGTATATTTTTTTACGATGCATAACTAAAAGCAGAAAGCTTTTCCGCTATTAACTCTCCGACGGTAGAAGTAAACGGCTTTTGACAGTTGTAAACCTCTGATATCAGTTCTCTCTGCTTTTTATACCGGTCTTTATTTTTAATCAGCATTAACAGTCTTGCCCCATTCATCGCATCGTCAACTGCCCTATGCTGCTGACCCTCAAAATCAAATCCGGTCATCTCCATCGCTGCTTTTAAACCTAATCTTCTTGTAAAGCCAAAAACCTTCATAAATATCCGCTGAAAGTCTCGCCATTTTAAATATTTTGTTGGCATTTTGTTATATAAGCCCTTTGATGTGCATTCCCTTTCTAATTGGATCTTGTCATCTTTTCCCCAGGAATAAAACTTTATATCCTCAGTTCCAAGCCAGTCCTCTAACATTACTACCGCTTCAGCAAGGGATGGAGCATCTTTTATAACATCGTTCCTTATTCCGGTAAGCTTAGTACATGTCTTTGAAAGCAATTGGCTGAATTCAGGCTTTACATATACTGAAAATGTATCTATCAGTGTAAAGTTTTCATCCAACTTTACTGCACCGATTTCAATAATCTCCTGAATTTTTTCACCAATAACCCTGTCATATTTTCTCCAACAGGTCATTTCAAAATCTACAAACACATGATACATAAGACACCTCCAACAATTCTTAAATCTTATATGCCAATACTATCTGACGCGATACACATCTGATATGGAAACGTAAGAGTAAATTCGGTTAATCTGAGTGTCTGAATGCTTTCTCAATAAGCATTACAGCTTCATCAACTTCACATTCTTTATCAATTGCAACCTCTACCCATTCCCATCCATTATAGTGATGATTGGGTAACGGTCTTATTGTAAGGTGTTCTGATTCGAGCTTTAAACCATCTGTTCTTATATGAATCCTCACTTTTGAATTAACAAAGTTTATTAAACAAAAGTTAAAAGATTTCTGAAGCCTAAAATCCGGAGTGTTTGTTGGAAAGCATTTACTACAAAACTTACTGCACTTTATTATAAGCTCTGTAAATACTTCCTGCAGATGTGTACTCATTTTATTAAACTTAGCTTCAAACTTCGGTGCTATTGATAACGGGATCATCTGTTTATCTGTGCTTTCATAAGCCCTGATTTTATCCATTTTGCTACCTCCACGAATTTTCTTAACAAATTATAAATATGAAGTTTGCCTTGCCATAAAAATTCTTTATTATTTTCATTTATCATAACTCTTTTCATTTCTCAATTACAAACCCACTCCAACTATCGGCATACTGCAATAGCAACGTTAACGGCGCTTCATGTGTTGCGCAGGAACGGTTATCCTCAACATATTGTCCATCGTGATAAACAATAGCTTGGACTTCTTCCTCTGTAAGGTCAATATATTTCATAGCCAGGTAAATACTCCTAACCGGTACACTCAAGTATGTAAGCTCTTTATTGAAACGATATGGATAATCCGGCTTGTATCCGTATTTCATTTGCTTCTCCGAGGGCTCATTAATTAGGTATTGAGGTCTTCCGGGCATACCTACCTTGCCCAGATCATGCAATAAAGCTACGATAACGCAACTCTCATCACTGATATCCGGAGCAATGGCGTTTTTAATCTTTAACATTGTCTCAGCTACATTAATTGAGTGCTTTAAAAGCCCGCCTTCCTCGCAAAGATGATACTTCGTGCTTGCCGGGGATGTTAACCATGCGGTTTCATTCTCCATAAAAGCAATCAACTCATCAAACTGCTCCTTCCGCTCTTTCACAATCTCTTTTAACTTTTCATATCTTACATTTATATCTGTTTTATCCATACACTTAATCTCCTGTTTTTCTTAATTATATCAAATGATGTGTACGATAAAACGGATAGTGCATCACAGTGCATTATCCGTTTTTTGAAGGAGATTTAATTTCAGTTTAAATCATCACAGTACTTTTTACAGTTACACCAACTACATTTTTCAGACTTACAGCATTGAAACTCACTTAATGTCTTGTTCCCCAAAAGCCACGGAGCTGAGTTTATTAGAGCTTCCACAACACCTTCAATGTCTTCTTTTCTCAACTCTATACTTACTACTTCACCATTATTAAGGAAATAGAGCAAAGCCTCCTCTACTATTACTTTCTTCCCATTATAAAATGGTATTTGATTTAACGCCCACGCATAGGAAAGCAACTGTTCCTTATAATTGCTTGCCTTCTCTTCCGCAGCATGTGAATTATTCAGCCTATTTGATTTATAATCAATAATTGATGCTATATATTGTCCTTCCCGCTCAAAAATATCTACCCTATCGATAAACCCTGTCAAGTTTATTCCCTCTGCGAGAGGCACCCTGAAACCAAATTCTTTAAGGGACGTAACCAAGGTTCCTTTATTTTCTTTTCGTCTTTTTTCCTCTATTTTGATGAATCCCGCTACTTCCTTTTCGAAAAGTTCCCTATCTGCCTGCGGCAATTCTATATCAATAGCAGCTGCCACTTCAGAGGTATTATCCTTGAAGCCTGATTTATTCAAGTCCAGAATATCAACTTCCTCTAAAAAGGCATGCAGAAGCGATCCGAAATCAGCAGCATTCATTCTTTCATAGGCAGCCGGCAGTCCTTCGGTATACTGTGCATCTCTTTTATCATGAAGTCCTGCAAGATTTTCCAGATAAAACCTCCTGGGGCAATCCCTATATTTCATCCAGGAAGATATGCTTATATTGCCTTCCTCATGTCTCTCACAGGGCTCTAATCTTTGATTCATCGCATTTTCAATCGAGTTAATGCCTGTAAGCTTTTTGATTTCTGCAATGAAAGGTGGAGGATATACACTTTGCTTTTGTTGGTTAGGAACAAGGCTCATAGCATCCACTGAAGTTATCTCTTCCACTGTGCCAACCTTATTCATTGCCCATATAAGCTGTTTCATAAAGCTGTTTTGTGCATCAATTTCCTCTTCCGATCCTACCTCCTGTTTCTCTCCGATAAACCCTAAATATTCTTTCGCCCGGGTAGCAGCAACATAAAATAGCCTTCTGGAGTCCTCCAATTCTCTCCGGAGTTTTTCTGCATATAGCTTCGCATACTCAGGGTTCGCATTTTCATTCAGTTTGAGGCTCTCATCAAGCCCCATGGCTATCAGTCCCTTCTGATCATCCAGGAAGAAAAGAGGCTTGCTTCTTTTTGCTTGTGAATCCAGCGGTCTGTCCATGTCCGGAATCAATACTGCCCTGAATTCAAGCCCTTTAGAAGCATGGATGGTTAATATTTTTACTGCGTCACTGTCTTCGTTGTCAAGAAAAGCCTCTCCATCCATACCCGAGGATTCTTTTAGAACATCAAGGTATGGAAGTAGTTCCCTTGCACTGTATATTCCCTTTGCATCAAATTCTTCAATAATCCTGATTAACTTTTCAATGTTCCGGAGCTTTTTTTCTCCCTTGGGCAAGGCTGTAAGTACCTCATCATAAGCTGTTGCTTTAATGATTTTATTCATCAGTTCCAGGCTGTTTAATATTCCATCCATGGGGAGGAGACTGGCAAGTACGTCTGCAGCTCTCTTGACCACCCATTTGTCATCTTCCGCCACCATTTCCCCAAATGCTGTCAGCAGCTCATCCAGGTTTTTGATTTTCTGTTTTCTCATAAATATGGAGAGTGCCAGCAGCATATCGTCAGAAAATCCGAATATGGGCGAGCGCAGTACAGTAAAGAGCGCAAGCCTGTCATCCGGGAAAAATACCAGTTTATACAGTGAAAGAATGTCCCCTATCTCCTGTCTGTCCCAGAAACCAATCCCACCAAGTACGCAGTAAGGAATACCATTCCTGGTCAGGGAGTTCTCAATTTCCGAAAGAGATGTTCTGCTTCTTAAAAGAATTGCTATATCCCTGTACAGGAAATCTTCCGCAGTTAGCTTTTGAATAACACCTGCAATAACATCCCCCTGATAATCCTTCTTGCCTGCAACTGCAATGTCTTCGTATTCAGCCTCTAATGCGCACTTTAACTCTTCTTTCATGTCTTCCGAGAGCAGCAGATTCTTTGCCAAATCCCACCTTGTCTTAGGCTTGTTTTCTTTTGACAAACCCTTTTCCCAGGTAATAAGCTCGACTTTCCTGCCGTCCGAATCTCCTTGCCCCGGATATTGGAGCTTCTCATACGGGCTTAAAAGCTGACTAAATATGCTGTTCACTGCACCGATAATATTTTTCGTACTTCTATAGCAATTGTTCAGAAATTCCACCTTGCCGCAGCCTAAAACTTCACTACAGGCTTCTTCAAAAACTCTGTAGTCTGAGCCTCTGAAGCCATAAATAGACTGTTTGTGGTCTCCAACGATAAATAGCCTTCCCTCCGGTATCTTTCCTTGTTCCCATATCAGGTGATCAAGGATCTTTTTTTGGAGTGGGTTTACATCCTGAAACTCATCCACCAAAATTGTTGTAAAGCGGCTGAAATAGCTTGTCCTGATCTCATTATTCCTGAGAAGCCTTTCAGATAGAATCTCCAGATCATTAAAATCCAACAGGTTTTTCTTCTCTTTGTATGCCCTGTATTCATTATCCAAATTGTTGATGAGTATTAAAGCAGTACTTTCGAGTACTGTAATGGGATCTGCATTTTCTATGCCACCAGTTTTGAATTCCTGGCAAAAACTTACCACATCCATTCCCTTTTCTCTCATGGCGCCAAAGGCGGATAGTATTCCCTGTTTGAGCTTGCCAGTGAAAAACCCGGTTGAAAAGTTCTCTGCTAGGGACCTTACTATTACTTCATTTTTTTCATTTTCAATAAAGGACTGTATCACACTATCTGCAATTTCTGAAAGAAGCACACTCTTGTCCACCTCTTCCATAATATTAAAATCCGGATCAAGCCCCAGAAAAGCAAAATGATCCCGCAGAATCTTTCCACAAAAACCATGGATGGTATCAATATTGCTATTTGTAATTTGCATCTTTATATTGGAAAGCCTATTCTTTTCAACGGCATTATCAATCTTTGAAATTCTATCAGAAAGCTCCCTTCGAACCCTGTCCTTCATTTCAGTTGCAGCCTTTCTTGTAAAAGTAATGGCTGCAATATTGTCAAGAGTCAGTGTTGGATTTTCCAAAAGGCATCTTACAAACCGTTTGGTAAGTACTCTGGTTTTTCCTGAACCTGCTCCTGCTCTAAGGGCTGTATTTAAATGAATGTCGAGAGCTCTTGCCTGCTCCTCATTTACTTCATAAATTTTGCAAAGGTCTTCTAACATTACAGTACACCTTCTTTCTGTGCAAGTCTTGTACGGTCATATCTGCAGATTCCACTATAAAGGCAGCCAAACATGCTTGATGCAGGACACTCCTTTGGAAGCATGAAATAACCTTTTCTTATGTTATTAATGATACTTGTAGCTTCATTTCCTGCCCATGAAAGTACTACTTCCATATTAGCCTTGTCCGGTGTACTTTTTGTTCCTTTTCTTCCCTCAAACAATGCTTTTTTGATGTCCTTACGGATGATTCCATTCCAATCCAGCTTTTCGATGCTATAATAAAGGAGTGCCAGACACTCCGGTTGTCCGATGTGAAACCGTTCTTTGATAATATTGTTAAAAGCACTATAGTATAGCGGGAGTTGGAAGTCATCACCTTCTATGCATTCTTTAATACTTCTGATGCTGCCTTTTTTATAATCATAGATAATAAATCTTCCTGTATAAGCACCTTTTGAATCCAATTCAAGGTCTACCCTGTCTGCCACTCCTTTTAGAATACTGTTTTCCTTGCCAATAGTCATTTTAAAGGGTTCTTCAAGCATTACCGGCTTTAAGGTACAGCCTGTAGTCTGATAATACCTTGACATATTTTCGGCATCATGGATGATAAAATTCCTAAGAACCATCAGAAGCTCTTCCATGATATATTTCTTAAGTGGGACCGGAATAGAATCAAAAGTTAACTGACCTGACATCTCGTTAAAAATGGTGTCCAGTCTTTCAATATCAGGCACACATGGGTTTTGATTTCCCAAATGGTAGGCCTTTAACACAGTATGATAAAAAGTGCCTGTATCAAGCATTTCTTTTATATTGTCATCCTCAACCGTAAGGTCCAGCACCCGTTGAGCAAAATATGTAAAGGGGCACCGTGAATAGCTATTCAATTGAGAAGCAGAAAAACCATAGCTTACGTCCTGTTGCGCAAGCACCGGATGTTCAAGCTTGCCATCATAGGCATTAAACTCACTCCCTACCTCTCTTGAAAACTCGATAGCTGCAGCATGTACCGGATATTCCAGCCTCCCCCGTACTTCCTGGGTGATAACGCTCTTATCAAAAGCAGTATTATTCCGAGAATGTGTATTTATCGCTTTAACAGCTTCACTGATACTCCAGGTTTCACCCCTGAAACTTACCCTATCCCTCATACTGACTGGTTTCTCAATAACCTTTCCCTTACTCTCTTTATCTAAAATAGAAACTATTTCATCTATGAAAGGGGATGCTATCATCACACTCCCATCCTCATCTGCTGTCCTGTAAGACAGATAGAGCCTGTTACGGGCAGATGCCATGCAGGCATTAAACCTCAGCTTTTCACGCTCCAGCTCCCATTCGGAATTGCTCAATCTAATTCCGATATCAGAAAGCTCCCTGATTTCATTAACATCAAACAGTTGGGCCTTATTTCCTCCAGCCGGGAATATACCTTCATTGACTCCCAAAACAAAAACGGTATCATAAGTCTGTCCTCTGGCAAGATCCGGCGGAATAAACCTCACTCCACTTGTATCCCTTGTGATATCCCCTGTTTCAACGCCGGCTATCATATCAAATATATCCTTAATTAAACCTTCCGGTTCTATATCCGTTTGATCAAAGCCGTATTCTTTATATCCATGATGGAGCCAGTCGAAAAACTTTGAAAGCTCCATTATAGCTTCCATATCTCTCAGCCACAGTTTTTCATTCAGTAATCTTTCCCGGTAAAGTGCTGAAATGTTTCTTTCAATTTGTATCGTCTCCAGAAACTCCTTAAAAGCTCCAATAGCATCCAATGGCTGGCCATGTAAAGCTTTCTCAAAAGCGCAAACTGCATTAATGTAGCTTCTCATAGCTTCCTTGGATAATTCGTTTTCTGTAGTTTCAATATACTCACCTAAAAAAGCCTCAAAGTAGTTGCCTTGACCATCCTTTTTCAATATAATTTCAGCAAGCTTAAACAGTTTGTCGGTTTCGAAACCCTGATCTGAAAGTATTTCAATTGGCAGCATGTATTTAGAGGTTACAATAGAAACAAAAGCCATAGAATACTCACTTTGGAGCCCAAGCCTCCACAAGGCCATAGTATCCTTGATCATCGGTATAGAAGGCAGTTTACTTTGCTGCTTAACACTAATGGGGACGCCATACTCTTCGAATATTTCGATTACTTTTGGCTTGTAGTTTTCCGTATCCGCAGTAATAACCGCTATATCCGACAACTTTACTCCTTGATTCTGAATAAGTTCTTTTGCTTTCCCGGCAGCAATTCTTATTTCATGATCCATACATGGACTATTGATTATTTTAAGATTTTCAGCATCGACTTTTATATAAGCCTCACCTGAATAAATGTGATGAGCGATTGACTGGAGACAAGGATTCACTGAAATACCGGAACTACCATCGTTTTCTATCATTTCAAAACCCATCTGCTTAAAATCCCTTATGACTTCATCCATCAGGAACTGTTCATTATTCCTGTTTCTAAAGGGGATATTTGCATAAACTGAAATACTGGGGTATTCCTGCTGTATATTTTTCAGGAGTTTTATATTCACCGGGTCAATGTTAATAAATCCATCAACTACAATAACGGCTGTATTTTCAAACAATTTTGTACTTGTACAGGCTTCCACAGCTTCTATTGAGATATCATCTATATCCATCAGACCTTTTTCTGTTTTTATTCTTTCATAACCAGAATAAATACATTGAAAACCCTGACATTTTCTTAGGAGATTCCCCTTTAGTTCTGCGGTTCTTGAACGAAATTCATCAGGTGAAATACACAGCCGTTTGAGCTTTCTTATAGTATGTATCAAAAGATCTAAAAAACCAGGTTTATCCTTTACTTTATCGAAAACTGTATCTTCAGGAAGTTCCTTTAGCACATGCTTTAAAAGCATCTTTTCCTCCAGGTCTCCAATGATCTTAGCATCATTAAGAAATTTACCAAGTATCAGCTGTTCAAGATCGTCAAAACCAAACACATGCCAGCCGAAGATACCACCTAATTCCGTTGTAAAATGGCGTCTAACATCAAACATTGCCTCCCTTGATGGCAATATATAAAAGACTTTCAAGCCTGCATTAATATATCTGATACATTCCTTAACCAGTTCTGCACGTCTATTACTGTTAAACAAATCATAATATAGTTTTTTCATCAGATTTCACTCCTGTCCAAGGTGCTTCTTCTCATATTTTATCAGATTTTAGAAATGAAAGGTGGGTATTTTTGTAACTGTAATTTAGTGCAATAGATAAAAAACCGGCACATTTTAAAGGCCAGTTTTTCAAACAGTTAATGTAATAATTCATAACTCATAATATTAATGCCACTTGTCAAAGTTATTGAATAAATTTATCCATATTAACATATTATTTAGACACTTACCGCTAACAGCTTATTAGACAAACTTGTTATCAACTCAGATAACTCAACATTTTTAACCCACTTTGGAGGGATAGCATTTACACCGAGATATGCACCAAGAATATTACCGCATATGGCTCCAGTGCTATCACTGTCACCTCTATGATTCACTGCAAGGCAGAGAGCCTTTTCAAAATCATTCTCGTACTTCAATGAACAATATAGGGCAATTGCCAGTGCTTCTTCCCCAACCCAGCCCTCTCCGAGGCGTCTTATTGCTTC
Organism: Clostridiales bacterium; assembly: GCA_012519635.1. Taxonomy (GTDB): domain Bacteria; phylum Bacillota; class Clostridia; order Oscillospirales; family Ruminococcaceae; genus JAAYPV01. Next base: position 983 of record JAAYPV010000012.1, on the reverse strand, counting down.
TTGCGGTTCTATTTCCTTTTCCACCAGGTCAATAGCTTTATGTAAGATTTCAAGGCATTCTTCATGCCCTTCATAAGTTTTAAGAATATCAATTGCATTTAAGGCAGCCTGCTTTATCTCTTTACCAGTAATTATTTCTGCAATAATAAAAGCAAGAACACCTGCTGAAAGGTATCCACTCGGGTGACCATGGGTTATTGCGGCACAGTCAGCTGCAATTCTGAATGCTTTTTGCGGGGAATTATAAAAATATAATCCAACCGGGGCAACGCGCATAACCCCTCCACAGCCCTTGCTGTTATTAATATGTCTCTCAATAGTGCCAAAATTCTGCTTTGTACTGTTTGATAAAGCAGAAAGGCATGTGTTCCCAGGCGCTCTCCTCACAAATAGGTTCTTAACATTTAGAAGTTCACTTTTATAGTCTACCTCTTCATTATTCAAAATCCAATTATAGTCCTCACTTGCCAAATAACCAGTCTGTGTGTAAAGCCACCTTTGATATGAATAGAAAACACAGGATGGAAAGCTGCAAATACCTTTATGACTGCCGCGAAAATGAGCCCACAGAATACCCTCCGCAGTGAATAATGTCATTTGCGTATCATCGGAAATCAAAGCTTTTCCAGTTCTCTGATCACAAATTAACTCAGTAATTCCAGCATTGCCAAACTTCCTTCTTATTTCTTCACTATTCATAAATTCAACTGTGTAGCCTAACGCGTCTCCTATTGCCCCACCAATAAGACAGCCTCTGAAATGACAAATATCATTCTTCATCATCATTTCCTCACTACAACCTCTGTACGCCGGTCGATTTTATATTCAAATTCTACCTTTATCTCACTGTCAGCCGGTACATTAACAGAGAATTCAATAAGCCCTGATGTTTTCTTTGAATACTCATGTGTTGCGTAAACCATTTCCCATATACCCCAGACATAATGTTCAAAATGAACTTCTGCGGCTTCTTCCTTATGGTT
>JAAYPV010000081.1 GCA_012519635.1 Clostridiales bacterium | reverse complement strand
TATCCTCAGTAGTTGTTGTATCCTCAGTGGTTGTAGTAGTCTCAGTAACAGTAGTAGTTACCGTAGTTGTAGTTTCGGATTCTTTTATCCAGGTTGCCCTTATGGTTAATGAAAGACCTGCCATTACACCTGGAACAAGGAAGTTCTCGCCCGCTTGATAAATTGTGTTGTTATAAGACCAGCCTGCAAATTCATAGCCGGTATATGTGAATGGACACTCAGGCATTGTAATATATTCGCCAACGGTGCCTGTAACATATAAGGTTTGTCTGTTGTTATTATTTGATATAAAGCTGATTTTATATGTAGATGCTGCCCATACAGCAGTAAAAGTCACATTTTGATTTGGCATTTTATATTGTGAATATGGGGAATAAGTCTTGCCGTCATGCTCACAATACCAGCCTACTATTTCATACCCAAGTCTAGAAAATCTTGTTGGACTAGGGAGGTCAAAAACTGCTCCCTCTGCGCGTTCTCCGAATGTAACTTCTGAATTGCCAGTGATATCTGGATAGTTGCCGGCTTTATATGTTACATTGTAGAAAACATATGCTGACACATTGTTTGCATTAAATACTGGGAATGATAGAAGAGTTAATACGAAAACTAAGGAGATAATTAAAGATGATGATCTTCTCGCATTTTTTTCATTGGTTGTCACAATAAACGCTCCTTTCAAAGATGAATTATTGTGACGCAACGCCAAAAACCGGCATACATTTTGAATGCCGGTTATAGTCATCTCTTAAATTTAAGAGAGCAACCGGCTATCCTTTCATGTAATGAAGAGGACCCTTGGCTTTGCGTCCTTACTTTTCAGTAAGTTTGCCAAAATATTCTGTTTTATTATAGTTTTAGTTAACGCAAAAAAGCCAACATCAAAAAGACATTGGCTTTAACAAAGCGAATTACTTTGTGCAACCGGCTGTCTTTTCATTAAAATGAAGAGGACCCTTGGTTTTGCGTCCTTACTTTTCAGTAAGTTTGCCAACTATTAAATTTTGTAAATGGAAATAGTGTACTAAAACTATGGCATAAGTATAGCACAAAGGAATCTTATTGTCAACGATATTTCCAACTTTATATGAAAATTAGACATTTTGAACAAAAAAAACTAACATTACGATAAAGTTCAAATATTTGACATAAAGAAATGTATATTCCTTTAAAAGAAATTAATTATTTCTTTCAAGATTATCCAAAGAAGCTTTAATAAAGTCAGTGAAAAGCTTATGAGGCTTATTTGGCCTTGATTTGAATTCAGGATGGAACTGAACACCGACAAACCAAGGATGGTCTTTTAGCTCAATGATTTCTACAAGATTTTCATCAGGCGAAAGTCCAGCTAGAACAAGTCCTTTTTCACAAAGAATGTCCCTGTAGCTGTTGTTGAACTCCCAGCGATGTCTGTGACGCTCATAAATCAGCTTATCATTATAAATTCTGGAGACAATTGTGCCTTCGACAATTTTGCATGGATACAAACCAAGACGCATTGTTCCACCCTTATTTGTGATATCCTTCTGATTTTCCATAATATCAATAACATTGTATTTACTATTAGGATTAAATTCAGTGGAGTTAGCATTCTCAAGTCCTGCAACATTTCTAGCAAACTCAACAACAGCCATTTGCATACCAAGACATATTCCAAGCATAGGAATTTTGTTAACCCTTGCATAGCGAATAGCCTCAATCATACCTTCAATACCTCTATCGCCAAACCCACCAGGAACGATTATACCATCGCAGCTTTTAAGAATTTCACCAACATTTTCAGCAGAGATTTCTTCAGAATTAATCCAAGTAATCTCTACATTTGCGTCATTGTAAATTCCACCATGTCTTAATGCTTCAGCAACGGATAAGTAAGCGTCAGGCAAAGCAACATATTTTCCAACCAGTCCAATAGTAACTTTTTTTGTTGCATTCTTCTGCCTGTTGACCATATCAATCCAATCTGAAAGGTTGGGCTTTTTATTTTCAATCTTCATATGGTGACATACACAGTCAGCAAGCCCCTCTTTTTCAAGCATAATAGGCACCTCATATAGTGATGGTGCGGTGAGATTCTGTATAACATCCTGTTTACGGATATTACAGAAAAGACTAATCTTTTCTGCCATATCATCAGGGATTTCCTGTTCACTTCTACATACTATGATATTTGGCTGAATGCCAAGTGATAGTAATTCTTTAACAGAATGCTGCGTTGGTTTTGATTTCAACTCATTTGAGCCAGCAATAAAAGGAACAAGTGTTACATGAATATAAATTGCATTTTCACGCCCAACCTCAGTAACAACTTGTCTTATAGCCTCAAGGAAGGGTGTACTTTCAATATCGCCAACAGTACCTCCAATTTCAGTAATAACAAAATCAGTGGATTTTTCCTTGCCGACACGGTAAATTCTTTCCTTTATTTCATTTGTAATATGTGGAATAACCTGAACTGTACCGCCCAGATAATCACCTCTACGCTCTTTGTTCAAGACAGTCCAATAGATTTTTCCAGTTGTCACATTGGAATTGACTGAAAGATTTTCGTCAATAAATCGTTCATAATGCCCTAAATCGAGGTCAGTTTCAGCACCGTCGTCTGTTACAAACACCTCACCATGTTGATATGGACTCATTGTACCCGGATCAACATTAATATATGGGTCAAATTTTTGAATTGTAACTTTATAGCCTCTTGCTTTAAGCAGTCTACCAAGAGAAGCGGCAGTAATACCCTTGCCAAGCCCTGAAACTACTCCTCCTGTTACAAATATGTATTTGATTGCCATTTGATACTCCATTTCTTCGCCGAAAATCGTTATAGTAAAAAATGCACACCACCTTATCAGCGACAAATGATGGGGCATAACAAATGCATAGTAAAAATAAACTATGCAGAACCTTGTTTATGCACTTGCGTCAAGTTACATAAACGATTATAATTTTTTTATAAATACTTATATTATTGTACTATTTTTTTTAAAAAATTGCAAGAGATAAATAAAAAAATATGTATATATTACAGAGCTTTTGTTTTTATTCATAAATTTTTTGCATTATGCAGTATTTTAAATTGTTAAATCGTTTTATTAGTAGAGTAAGCTTACTGGGGGTTAGTTTTTTTACAAGAGAGGGGATGACGGGATGAATTTTTCGGAGAAGTACGATAAATATTCAGCAATGATTTATAGAGTTTGTGTTGTAAGGCTTGGCTCAAAGCATGACGCAGAAGATGTAGTACAAAATGTTTTTATAAAATTATACTATAAAGCACCTAATTTTGCAACAGATGAAGAAGAAAAGGCATGGCTTATAAGAGTAGCGTTAAATGCTTGTAAGGACAGCCTAAAGGCATTTTGGAATAAGAAAACAGTATCCCTTGAGGAAGCAGCAAATCTTTCAAGTGCAGAAATGGAGGATGTTGAAAGGCTTATTGACATTTTTAATTTACCACCAAAATATAGAACGGTTTTACAGCTGTTTTACTATGAGGGGTATTCTGTAAAGGAAATTGCAAAGATAATGAAAATATCAGAAAAAACGGTAACGTCACAGTTATGCCGAGCAAGAAAACGATTGAAGATTGAAATGGAGGTTGGAGAGTATGCAGGAGCGTGATATAAAAAGAGTTTTTGATGGAATTTTACCCAATAATGAGCTAAAAACAAAGGTTTTAGAGGCAATTGACAGGCATGAGCCACGCAAATTTAACTTGATTTTCTCACGAATTGTACCTGTTGCACTTTGTGCAGTAGTATTAGTAAATGGATTTATTTTGTACAAATCCTTGCCTGAAAAAAATAATCCAGTTATTCCATTAGATTTGAGCAGTGCTGATATATCCAATAGCAAGGTAGTTGATATAAACACAATTCCAATTTTAACAGCAGAAACTGTAACAGAATATACAATAGCAACACCACAAACGCAGGAGGAAACAACTACTGTTACGGACGAAGTTAGTACAGATGGATTGCTTCAATTCAGCAATACCCATAGCAAAATGCGTGGTCAGGGATATTACACTCATCTAAAGCAAGCTCCAGATTTTCTTAATGAAGAGCTAAAGAAATTATTTAATGAGGCTGTTTATATATGGGAAAACCTTTATGTTGATACCGGATTTGGGTTATCTTTTAATAATGAAGGATTCATTGATTTTAATGACCCAAACCAAACTGTTCAAATAGATGGTTATAATTATATAAAATCCGGTGTTAGCTATGAGAGTTTTTACAATTATCTTTCATCTGTTTACACTGAATCGCTGGTGGACTCAGAATTATTCAAAGGGAGTTATAAAAATGTAGATGGTGAGCTTGTATGGTTAAATAGTAGTGGGGGCTTTGATATTACTCGTGGTGAAATTAAATTTGAACTTGTATTGGAAACGGATTCTATGATTAAAATAAAACGCATAACTAATCATTCATGGTCTTATAGCATGTCTAAAAAGGAATTTAAGGATAAAAATATTGATGGACCATATGAGTGGATTGAAGAGGATAGTATTATAATAGTAAAAACTGAAAATGGTTGGAGGTTTGAAGAATTTAGTTTGTGGTAAAAAAACAAGTGCAGTCGAAAGATTGCACTTGTCTTATTATATGATATAAAAAACACAAAAGTTTTTGGTTAAGCTTTTTTCAAAAAGCTTAACGGAGTTTGAGCGGTAGCCTCATGCGTCACGAATCTTAATCTCCAAATGAAATTCCTAAGCTTTTAGCAGTAGAAACGAGTTGTCCATCCGGGTCTACAAATTTGGTTATGCCAGCAATGTCGGATAGTTTGTTGGATGTAATTTTTGAGTTCACCTGAGCAACGGTCCTACCGTACTTTTCCTGTGATATGAGTTTTGCTGCATGAACTCCAAACTCTGTTGCAAGGATTCTGTCATAGGCACTGGGGCTTCCACCTCTTAGCATATGGCCGGGAACGCAGACTCTTGCGTCAATTCCTGTTTCAAGTTGAATTTGTGATGCAATTCTGTTTGTAGCAGTTGTAACACCAGCCTCTGCACGTCTTCTTGCTCGTTCTTTTTTCTTGAGCTTTGCCTCTTCAACATCAAATGCACCTTCAGCAACAGCAATAATACAGAAATTTTTACCACTATTTATACGCTTATATACTGATTTGATTACATTATCAATATTATATGGAATTTCGGGGATAAGAATAATATCAGCACCACCAGCAATTCCAACATTTAAGGTTAACCAGCCAGCTTTATTACCCATGATTTCGCAAAGAAGGATACGGGAATGGCTTGCAGCGGTGGTATGAAGTCTATCAATAGCTTCAGTACCTGTATCGACAGCAGTATGAAATCCAAAAGTAACATCTGTCCCATAAATATCATTATCTATTGTTTTAGGCAAGCCGATTACATTAAGCCCCTCATTGGAAAGTAGATTAGCAGTCTTATGCGTACCATTTCCACCAAGAGTAAGCAAGCAATCCAGCTTTTGTGTGAGGTAGGTATTTTTCATAGCCTTAACCTTATCAACATTGTCCTCGCCAATAATCTGCATCATTTTGTAAGGCTGTCTTTTTGTACCCAATATTGTGCCGCCTTGAGTTAATATTCCAGAAAAATCAGAAGGTTTCATAACCTTTGCCATGTTGTGAATAAGTCCGTAATAGCCATTTGAAATCCCGATGATTTCAACCCCATCTTCGCCAAACATTTCATAACATGCTTTTGCAACACCTCTGATAGTTGCATTAAGTCCTGGACAATCACCACCACTGGTTAAAATACCGATTCGTCTTTTCATTATCTAAACCTCATTCCATTCTGATTTTTCATTCCATAAAGTAAGCTTTATACATTTAAGAGAGCAAGAAATATAGAAAAGTAGTGCATGATACTTCCACCGATAACAAAAATATGCCAGACAGAATGCATATATTTTGATTCTCTCATCAGATAAAATATAATTCCTACTGTATAAAACACGCCACCTGTTATAAGAAGTGCAAGAGATAATGTTGATATACTGTCATATAAGGGTTTAATTGCAACAAGTGCAGCCCAGCCCATGATTAAACAGCATATGGTGGAAATTCTGCTAAACCTTCTTATACTAATTGATGAAAATATAATTCCTACTACGGTAGCACCCCAGATACATCCAAACAAAATCCAACCTATTTTATTGTTAAGGCATGCTACTGTATATGGTGTATATGTTCCCGCAATCAACAGGAATATCATATTATGGTCAAGTATTCGAAAGACCTTTTTTGCTTTTTCATTTGTTATTGCATGATAAAGCGTTGACATCGTGTAGAGCATTATTAAACTAGCGCCATAGATTGAGGCTGTTACAACAGCACGGGCATCGGCGTAGATTGCACAGAATACAATTAAAATGACTGTTCCAGCGATAGAAAGTAATGCTCCTGCTCCATGAGAGATAGAGTTGAAGATTTCCTCACCAATAGTATATTTGCGTCTTATAAAGTCCATAAATTAATTTTCTCCCCAATTATTGTCATTTGCAGCTAAATATTCAGCAATTTCATTTGCAGGCATAGGCTTTCCGAACAGATAACCTTGAGCATGGTCGCAGCCGATTTTCTTGAGAATCCTTGCCTGTTCTTCATTTTCAATACCCTCAGCAATAGTTTCAATCCTTTTGGATTTTGCAATTTTTATTACAGCTGATACAATTTCTCGAGCAATTTCATCAGTTTCAAGATTGATTATGAAGGAACGGTCTAGCTTGAGCAAGGTAATTGGTAGAATCTGAATATAGCTCAAGGAGGAATATCCAGTTCCGAAATCGTCCATAGCAAGTCGTACACCCATTTTTCTCAACTGATGCATACTGCTAACAGCGGCGTCAAGATCCTGCATAGCAAGTGTTTCTGTTAATTCAAGCTCAAGATATTCAGCGTCAAGTCCACTTTTTATAAGCACATCAAAAATTGTATCTTTTATATCTCTTTGATAAAAGTCAGCAGAGGTAAGGTTTACGGAAACAATAATTTTAGGTAAACCCATGTCTTGCCAGATTTTATTTTGTCTGCAGGCCTCATTAAGTACATATTCACTTATCTTCTTTATGAGATGAGAGGTTTCTGCAACAGGCACAAATTTTCCAGGCAAAATAATGGTACCATCAGGCTTAATCCATCTTATAAGTGCCTCAACGCCGATAATCTTACCTGTATGCAAATTTATTTTTGGCTGATAGTATAACTCAAGTTCATTGTTGTCAATGGCGTCGGAAAGAGCCTTCTCAAGCTCACTTCCGTTAATAACCTTATCATGCATTGAGTTGTCATAGCCGAGAATAGTGCCTCTGTTTTTCAATCCAGCAGATAGTGCAAACTCAGCCTGTTCAAGAACCTTGACAAAGCTGGTAGCATTACCGGGCATACATGAATATCCAGCTGAGCATGAAAGAGGCTGATTTGAAAAAATATCAACAGCAAGCTTAGAAAAATCAAGCTGTATTTTCTCAAC
>JAAYPV010000011.1 GCA_012519635.1 Clostridiales bacterium | reverse complement strand
GCAAACCCGCTTGTTTACCGGACTTTTTGGCGGAGAGTTAGGGATTCGAACCCTAGGTTCCTTTTGGGAACACAGCATTTCGAGTGCTGCACCTTCGACCACTCGGACAACTCTCCGTGTATGTAATCCCGCATTTCTTCCAAAAACTTTTGGAAAGAACTGACGGAAAGAACAACAAAATATTCAATTTTCGAACCGGAGAAAACCCCTGATTTTACGGGCTTTTTAAGCGGAGCAAACAGCCAACTCTACAAAAAATTTCGAGTCAGGCCCGTTATGACCACTTCGATACGCTTCCTTTTTTTAAAATCATGTTAATACTCAGATTTTAAAATTATAGCATAAATAAATATGAAATGCAAGTAGTAAAAGCAGAAAAAAGATTTATATTTGTAAGTATATAATTATGTATTTAAAATAGTAATGAAAAAGAAATTATGTATAACAGTTAAGATTTGCAGGAGTTAAATACTATAATCCAAATCAGTCATCAAGTAAATAAATTCAATAAATTGTAAGTGAACATATATGGAAATCTATAATTTTTGCTTAATTTAGACAAATATATTTGTTTGCAATTTATCCATTAAATATTAAATTTTTTTGTGTTTTTTTGTGTTATATTAAATATACAATTTTTAAATTAACATGCTGCTTCTTCATTTGTATAAAAATATTTTTTACAAAAAAGCTTGACAAAACGGAAAATTTAGTATATGATAAAGTGAAAGCATATAGTAGATGAATGGTGTGAACAAAGTGTTGGCATTTGATACGAATAGGTTGGACGGAAAAACTGATGAAGAGCTTGTTCAGATGGTTTCGTATGATGAGATTGCCACGACCGCACTTATAACACGATATGCTAAGCTTATTTGGGTGAAGGCCAATAAGATGGCAAATTCACCAGCTGATGCGGAAGATTTGGCTCAGGAGGGGCTTTTAGGATTGCTCAATGCAATCTCTAAATTTGACTCATCAAAAAATGTTAGGTTTGCAACTTTTGCTGAGGTTTGTATAAATAATAAAATGAAAACTGCGTTTGTCAAAAATAACAAATCAGATTTGCCACTTGAAGATATTTCAGAGGCTCAAGATGTAGTTATTAATGACAATCCTGAAAGCATATTGCTTCAAAAGGAAAGGCTTGAAGAAATATATAATAGTATTATCTCTCTGCTATCTGAACAGGAATGGGAAATTCTAAAATTATTTCTTAAAGATTCTTCGTATAGGGAAATTGCTCAGCAGCTCGCTATACCACAGAAGTCCGTTGATAATGCAATGCAAAGGGTAAGACGCAAGCTTAAAAAAATGTGGAGGGCAGAACATTTTAAGAATTATTAGTTTTGAATTAATTTATTCGGTATGACCGATTGTTATCAGATATGGCCCAATAGCTTAATTCTAGAGCGTTGTTTTAACAAAGGTGTCGGTGTGAGTCCGTCTGTGGTCCAAAAATACAAAAAGCGTAAGCGAGGTAATAAAATGTACGAAGACAAGACAGTAATATGCAAAGAATGTGGGAAAGAATTTACATTTACTGCAGGTGAGCAAGAATTTTATGCTGAAAAAGGCTTTGTAAATGAGCCACAGAGATGTAAACCATGCCGTGATGCAAGGAAAAATGCTTCTAGGCTAGAAAGAGAAATGTTTGTTGCAACTTGTGCTACATGTGGTAAAGATGCAAAGGTTCCTTTCAGACCAAAGGAAGACCGTCCTGTTTATTGCAGTGATTGTTTTGCTAAGATGAAGTCTGAATAGTATAAGACTTTTATGGCTTTTAGAAGCGTAACCGCACTGGTTACGCTTTTGCTTTTAAATATAGTACCTTTGTATTTATAGAATAAACATAAGTTAATGTAGCATAATAAAAATATTAAGGAGGAATAAATATGGCATTTACAGTAACAAAGGATACACTAATTGGTGATATTCTTGATCAGGATTTTGGTGTTTCACCTTATTTTCTTGAAATGGGTATGCATTGCTTAGGATGTCCGGCATCAAGGAGCGAGACAGTTGAAGAAGCTTGCAATGTTCATGGTGTTGACGCTGGTGAATTAGTTGATAAACTAAATGAATATTTTGCAAATAAGTAAGAAATTGCAAATAGGGCAAGCATTGAGGTGTTTGCCCTATAATATTAAATATTTATAATTTAGTGTTTGAGGAGTATTATATGATTTCACTTGATACAAGACTTTTAGCTTGTGCTGATTTTGTAAGTGGAAAGGGTATTGCTTGTGATGTTGGTACAGACCATGCTTATCTTGCGGTATATTTAATAGAGTCGGGAAAATGCAGTCAAGTTATTGCCTCTGATATAAATGACGGGCCGTTGGATTTTGCGAGAAGAACTATTGAAAAACATGAATGTTATGATAAAATTAAGCTGGTTAAATCCGATGGGTTGAAAGAAATTGATGGAAATGGTGTAACAGATGTAATAATTGCAGGCATGGGTGCTGAAACAATATGTAAGATAATAGATGATGCAGAGTGGCTTAAAAATGGGGTAAACCTTGTACTTCAGCCTATGACGAAAGCGCATAATCTTCGCGAATGGTTATACTTAAATGGTTTTGAAATTATATCTGAAAAGGCGGTTTTAGAATATGGCTTTGCATATTCAGTTATGAGTGCTCGTTATAGTGGTATTAGGAAGAAAATAGACTCCTTTAAGACATATACAGGGGAACTTGATTTTACCGATGAGCAGTCCAAGACTTATCTGGCATTACAGGCAAGGAGATTGAAATTAGAAGGAGAAGCCTTACTTAATGCCTCAGTAGATGATGCTTTGGCTATGGAGAAAATTGAAATTGCTAAAGAAATAATGGACATTATTGAAGGAGAGAAGTTATGATAAAGGTAAGAGAGGTTTATGATTTTCTTAATGAACTAGCGCCATTTGCATATACTGACAAGTTTGACAATACCGGACTATTGGTTGGTGATTTTAATGATAATGTAAATAAAATTCTTTTGGCACTAGATATTACAAATGCTGTAATTGATGAGGCTTTAAATAAGGATTTTGGTTTAATTATCAGCCATCATCCAATTATTTTTAATCCTATAAAACGAATGGATAGTAATAACCCTGTTTATAAATTAGTCAGAAACTTTAAAAATGCGATTGCGGTACACACAAATTTAGATATGGCAAATGGTGGTGTAAGTGATATAATGGCTGAACTTCTTTGTTTGAAGAATACAGAAGAAGTGCTTGAAACAGCTTATAAAAATCCGTACAAGCAGGTGGTTGTTTTTGTTCCTAAGGATAATGTGAATGAAGTATATAATGCAATGACAAATGCAGGTGCTGGTGAGCAGGGTAGCTACAGAGGCTGTTCATTCAGTGTTGACGGAGAGGGTGTTTTCCAACCGATACAGGGTGCAAATCCACATATAGGTACTGTAGGAAAGCTTGAAAAGGTTAATGAAGTAAGGCTTGAGATGTTAGTAAAGCCATCAAAGCTAAATGCAGTAATAAAGGCGATGCTTAATGCCCACCCATACGAAGAGCCTGCATATCAGATTTTGGATAATCATGCATTGTATGAGGAAATTGGATATGGCAGAATATGCGAGGTTGAAGATGAAATTGATGCAAGAGCACTTGCAGAAAAGGTTAAAAAGGCATATAATTGTTCTGTTGTAAGATATGTTGATGGTGGAAAGCCGGTAAAGAGAATCGCTGTATGCTCAGGCTCAGGTGGAGGATTATATGAGCTTGCACATCAAAAGGGTGTAGATGCATATATAACAGGTGATATAAAGCACAGCCAGTGGATTGGAGCAAATAATTTGGGTTTGACTTTAATAGATGGTGGACATTTCCATACTGAAAATATTATTCTTAAATATTTACAAAGGAAGATAAAGGAACGCTTTCCAACAATCGAGGTGGAGATTGCTGAATTTAACTTTGATGTAGTAAAATATATTGTATAGACATGGAGGATGCTGGAAAATGGCGCTTGATGGTGCGTTTCTTTATGCGTTAAAACAGGAATTAGGGATTTTAATAGGTGCAAGGATTGATAAAATTCATCAGCCCTCAAGGGAAGAGGTTGTCATAAATTTTAGAACGGTAAATGGGAGCAAAAAGCTGCTTATATCGGTTTCTGCAAATAGTGCAAGAGTTCATGTTACAAATAATGTGATTGATAATCCGACAGTACCACCTAGGTTTTGTATGCTTTTGCGTAAGCATTTGGGCGGAGGAAAGCTGTTTGATATCAGGCAGGTAGGGCTTGAGAGGATTTTATTTTTTGACTTTGAATGTATAAATGAGCTAGGTGATAGGGTATTGTTTACTCTAGCAGCGGAAATTATGGGTAAATACTCAAATATAGTACTTATAAATGAAGAGGGTAAGGTTATTGACAGTATAAAGCGTGTTGGAGAGGATATGTCAAAGGAAAGGTTAATTTTACCTGGTATGACATATGAAATGCCATCAAGAAGAGAGCGACTTATATTTTTAACAGCAAGTAATGAGGAAATAGTTGATGCTGTTAGAAATGCAAGAAATGCTGAATTATCAAAGGCACTGATTAATATTTTTGAGGGTATATCCCCTATACTGGCAAGAGAGTGGTCTTTTTATGCCACAAAAGGTTTTGATGTGAATATTGAAGATATAACACAGGAGATGATTGACAGACTTGTTTTTATCATCGGGCAAACCAAAAACTCTTTGCTTGAAATGAAGAATAATTATACTATCATTAAGACTAAAGAGGGTATGCTTAAGGATTTTTCATTTATAAGGATTAACCAGTACGGTATGCTGATGTACACAATGGAGATGCCATCTGCATTTGATGCTCTTGATTATTTTTACACTGAAAGGGATAATATTGCACGCTTAAAGCAGAGGGCAAATGACTTATTTAAGCTGCTTGTAAATACATCTGAACGAATTACAAAGAGAATAGTTAATCAAAAAGATGAATTGGAAAAATGTAAGGATAAGGACCATTTAAAGTTGATGGGCGATTTAATTTCTGCTAATATTTACAGGATAAATAAGGGTGATGAGAGTGTACTTCTTGAAAATTTTTATGATGAAAATTGTCCTGTAATAGAGATAAAGCTGGATAAATCACTGACTCCTGCTAAAAATGCACAGAAATATTATTCTGAATATCGCAAGGCAGGTACAGCTGAAGAAAAGCTGACAGAGCAGATTAGGCTTGGTGAAGAGGAATTAAGCTATATAGATAGTGTTTTTGATGCGTTGACAAGGGCGAGTACAGAAAGTGAGATAAACGAGCTAAGACTTGAGCTTGCTGAACAAGGATATATACGCTTTGGAAAGATGAAAGGAAAGGCTTCTAAGGCGTTGCCACCGTTAGAATTTATTTCGAGTGATGGATATACTATACTTGTTGGGAGAAATAATAAGCAGAATGACAAGCTAAGTATGAAAATGGCTGGGAAGATGGACCTCTGGCTTCATACTCAAAATATCACAGGCTCGCATGTAATAATTTTAACAAATGGTGAAATGCCGCCAGGCAGGACTATTGAGGAGGCAGCAATTATAGCAGCATATCACAGCAAGGCAAGAAATTCATCACAGGTTCCTGTTGATTATACTTTTGCAAGATATGTAAAAAAACCTAATGGAGCAAAGCCAGGAATGGTTATATTTACGAATAACAAGACAGTGTATATTAAACCTGATGAAAAAGTCGTTGAGAGGTTAAAAGTAAAATGATATTGGGAAAAGAATTTTTTTATAGGGATTGCTTGGATGTTGCACCGGAACTGGTTGGAAAGATTTTGGTTCGCAGATTTGACAACGGAGAAGAAATTAGGGTGCGAATAACTGAAACAGAGGCTTATAGGGGTGTGGAGGACAAGGCTTGCCATGCTTCTAAAGGTAGGACACCACGAACTGAAATTCTTTATGGTGAAAGCGGAATTATATATGTATATCTATGCTATGGAATACATTGGCTTATGAATGTTATAACGGGGGAAAAAGAACAGCCGCAGGGTGTTCTTTTCAGAGCAGGAGAGGGCTATAACGGGCCTGCAAAGCTTACGAAGGCATTACAGATTGACAAGAGCTTTAAATATAAAGCGTTGTATGATAACTCTGAAATATGGGTAGAGGACGATGGTTTAAGACCAGAAATACGAACTGATAAGAGAGTCGGTATTGACTATGCAGGTGAGGAATGGGTAAATAAGCCATGGAGATTTATTATGGTAAGATAATTTCAAAAGCTTGACAAAAGGGTAGCAATGCGATATAATAAAAAAGTTAAAAAGGGTATGAAAGGGCGGGCATTTTGTGACAAAATATACGGATTATGCTTGGTATATAGTCGATAAAGTCGTGGTTGGTCACAGGCTTTTGCTGTTATGCCCATAGACAATATTTATTATATGGAATTATACGGCTAAAAGCAGTTATTTTCAATTTGCTTTTGGCTGTTTTATTTGTGATTATATAAAAAATTGGGAGATGTGAAGATGAGAAAAGAACTGTCGAAACTCTATGAACCTAAGGAAGTAGAAGATAAGATATATTCTTACTGGACAGAAAAGGATTGCTTTAAGGCAAATATTGATAGGACAAAAACACCTTATACTATTGTAATACCACCTCCAAATATTACAGGTCAGCTTCATATGGGACATGCCCTTGACAATACCTTACAGGATATTCTTATTAGGTATAAGAGAATGTCGGGCTATTGTGCTTTGTGGCTTCCAGGAACGGATCATGCTTCAATTGCAACTGAGGCGAAAATTGTTGAGGCAATGCGTGAAGAGGGGGTTACAAAAGAGGATATTGGCAGAGATGGCTTTTTAGAGCGTGCATGGAAGTGGAAGGAAAAGTATGGCGGACGAATTATTGAACAGTTGAAAAAGCTTGGCTCATCATGCGATTGGTCAAGAGAACGCTTTACTATGGATGAGGGCTGCAGTAAGGCTGTTAAAGAGGTTTTTGTAAATCTTTATAATAAGGGTTTAATTTATCGCGGAGAGAGAATTATTAACTGGTGTCCACATTGCTTGACTTCAATTTCAGATGCAGAGGTTGAATATGAGGATCAGGCAGGATATTTCTGGCACTTAAAATATCCTCTTGCTGATGGTAGTGGTTATCTTATTCTGGCGACAACACGCCCTGAAACACTTTTAGGAGATACTGCTGTTGCTGTAAATCCAAATGATGAGCGTTACAAAGATATGGTAGGTAAGACTGTTATTTTACCTATTGTTCATAGAGAGATACCAATTATTGCTGATGATTATGTTGATATGAGCTTTGGAACAGGCGTTGTAAAAATCACTCCAGCCCATGACCCAAATGACTTTGAGGTTGGATTAAGGCATAATCTTCCTGTTGTAAATGTCATGACTGATGATGCAAAGATTACTGAAGATTATCCACAATATGCTGGAATGGATAGATATGAGGCAAGAAAAGTAATTGTTAAAGACCTTGAAGCTCAGGGTGCATTGGTAAAAATAGAGGAGCATAGCCATAATGTTGGAACCTGTTACAGATGCTCTACAACAGTTGAGCCAAGAGTTTCAATGCAATGGTTTGTAAAGATGGAGCCTCTTGCTGAGCCTGCAATAAAGGCTGTTAAGGAAGGTAAGACAAAATTTGTACCTGAGCGTTTTGATAAGATTTATTTCCACTGGCTAGAAAATATCAAGGATTGGTGTATTTCACGCCAACTTTGGTGGGGACATCGCATACCAGCATTTTATTGCGATTGTGGAGAGATGGTTGTTACAAAAGAGGATAAAGTAACTTGTCCTAAATGTGGAAAACTAATGGAGCAGGACCCTGATACATTGGATACATGGTTCAGCTCTGCATTATGGCCTTTCTCAACATTGGGCTGGCCTGATAAAACAGAGGATTTGGATTATTTTTATCCAACAGACACATTGGTTACAGGCTATGACATAATATTTTTCTGGGTTGTAAGAATGATGTTTAGCGGCTTGGAGCATATGGGAGAAGTTCCGTTTAAAACAGTATTAATACATGGCTTGGTTCGTGATTCACAGGGAAGGAAGATGTCAAAATCTCTAGGCAATGGTATTGACCCTCTTGAAATCATTGATACCTATGGTGCAGATGCATTGAGATTTATGCTTGCAACAGGAAACTCACCTGGAAATGATATGAGATTTATGGAGGATAAGGTTAAGGCATCAAGAAATTTTGCAAATAAGCTATGGAATGCTTCAAGGTTTATTATGATGAACTTATCCGATGATTTTGAGATAAAGGGGTTACCTGAAAAGCTTCATATTGAGGATAGGTGGATTTTAAGCAAGTTTAATAAGCTAGCAGGAGAGGTTAATGATAACCTTGATAAGTTTGAACTTGGTGTTGCTGTTTCCAAGCTATATGATTTTATTTGGAACACTTATTGTGACTGGTATATAGAGCTTACAAAGCCAAGAATTATGGCTGGTGGAGAAACAAAGGAAACAGCACAAGCGGTTCTTGTATGGGTTATGCAGGGAATGTTAAAGCTTTTGCATCCATTTATGCCATTTATAACAGAGGAGATTTGGCAGGTTCTTACTGATGAAAAATCACCGATTATGCTTGAGACAATTCCTATTTATGATGATAAATTGGACTATTCAAAGGATGAGGAAGACTTTGAGAAAATAATTGATGCAATAAAGGCAGTAAGAAACAGAAGAACAGAAATGAATGTACCACCATCAGTTAAAGCAAAGGTATTCATTGAAACAAAGGATATTGAGCTATTTAAAACTTGTGCAGTATTTTTTGAAAAACTAGCTTTTGCATCAGGTGTTGAGGTAGTTGACTCAATTGAAATGGAAGATGCAGTAACTGCTGTAACAGATAGTGCAAGAGCATTTATTCCGCTTAATGAGTTAGTTGATAAGGAAAAGGAATTGGAAAGGCTTAATAAGGAAAAAGCAACAGTGCAAAAGGATATAGATTTTTTAAGCGGAAAGCTAAGTAATGAAGGATTTCTTGCTAAAGCTCCTGAAAAGCTGATTGAAGCTGAAAAGGCAAAACTTGCAAAGGCTGAAGAACGTATGCAAAAGCTATTGCAGAGCATTGAGGCGATGAGTAAATAGTGAACAGTATGGAATTTATAAATAGCTTTAGCAAATCTGGTGAAAGGGTTACAGACCTTTCAAGAATTAGTGAATTGCTAAATGCGTTAGGTAATCCTCATAATATTTTGAAGATTGTTCATATAGCTGGTACAAATGGGAAGGGCTCAACACTGGAGTTTTGCTCACAGGCAGTAATAAATTCAGGATATAGGGTGGGACAGTTTACCTCACCCTATATCAGATGCTATGAGGATAGAATACGAATTAATGGGATTAATATACCAACACAGACACTTGATAGAATATGTGATTCTGTTAGGCGTGTAGTTAAATCAAACGCATATTCACAATTTGAAATTACATTGGCAATAGCATTCCTTTATTTTGTAGAGGAGAATTGCGACATAGTATTTTTGGAAACAGGGATAGGTGGATTGCTTGATGCTACAAATGTAATTGAAAATCCATTAGTATCAGTTATTACATCTATTTCTTATGACCATGTTGATATTCTTGGCAACACATTGAAGGAAATAACAGCACATAAGGCTGGAATTATTAAGCAAAGCTGTCCGACGATTGTTTCTGTTGATAACGATAAAGAGGCATTGGAGTCTATTATTCAGGTTGCAAATGAGAAAGAATCTCAGTTGACCATTGTTAATTCAAGTGATATTTCAATTTTAGAATGTGGTTATAAGGGCAGTATGTTTGAATATAAATCTAAGAGATATAATTTAAGAATGCTTGGAAAGCATCAGATTTATAATGCATGCACTGCAATTGAGGTCTTAGGGTTGCTTAATAAACATGGCTTTTCAATTAGCGATAGTGCAATTAAAAGAGCATTTGAAATAGTGCAGGTTGGTGCAAGACTTGAAATTACCAGTAAAAACCCGCTTGTTATTGTAGATGGTGGACATAATGAAAGTGGAATTTTAGCATTAACCGATATGATTAAAAGGCTGGATAAACATCCTGTAATTGCGGTTGTAGGAATGATTAACTCAAAGAATTATATTGAGGCATGTGAAATTTTGTCTAAAACTATTGACATCATTATATGTGTTGACGGTTTTATTGACAGTAATGTTAAAGCTATACAGCTTGTAGAATATTTTTCTAAGCATGAGAATTATTCTATGCATTACAGAGAGGGCTTTGAATTTGCAAAAAGGCTTGCAGTAGAGCACGATGGAATGGTTTTAGTATGTGGTTCACTTTATTTATCAAGTGCAATTATTAATCTTATGTGAAATTTAATATTTATAATAAAACTCCTTGATTATTGTCATTTTTATATAATCAAGGGTTTAACTTTTTAAATTTGTCATTGACACAATACAAAATATATGTATTCATATTATTTCATATTTCTGCATATCCTTTATCAGCTTTATTTCTTTTTTGATTGTTGATTAGAGTATTCATTATAAATGATTTATTTGGTGTATTTTTACAAATTAACAGTAATACAGGCTTGTCTATTTTTTAAAGTGTAATACATTTAGTGCAAGTTACATAATTTGTTATGCAAGTATTCGTAAATATCTATTTACAATGCAAGTGATATATGTTAAACTATTAAGTATAAATATCGATATATGTTGAAATTCAGATGAGGCTGGTATTAATTATGTTTAATAGGAATTTTATAGTATTTTTGAATAAAATAAAATTAATTATTATGCTTGTGGTTATTGTTTTACTTGTTATTTCTGTAATTGTGTTATCGTTACTTTTGGCAAAAAGCGAGAAAAAATCTGTCCAGACAGCTTTAAAGGTGGAGGAAACAACGGAAACAACACCTTTTTATGAGGAGCCTGATTTTGAACTTTTGTTTAATACAAATGATGATGCAAAGGTTTTTTTTCATGATTATTCACTGGGAGAGGTATGGATTCCTTTGCTAAAGGATGTTCCGCTTTGTCCATATAAAGATGAGAATTATAAGACAGAAAATGGATTGAAATATTATTATGAGAATGGTGAGTTAAAATCTGTTGCTGGAATAGATGTTTCATCTCATCAAAAGAATATAAATTGGGAAAAGGTAAAGGCAGCTGGTATAGATTTTGCGATGATAAGAGCAGGATATACAGGCTATCAAACTGGCGATTCATTTATTGATTCTAATTTTAAAAAGAACATAGAGGGAGCATTGGATGCAGGACTTGATGTAGGGGTTTATTTTTTTTCACAAGCAATCACTGTTGAGGAGGCAATGAGAGAGGCAAAAATGACTCTTGATGCCATAAAGAATTATAAGATTACATACCCAGTTGTTTTTGACTGGGAGGTTATTTATGATGATGAAGCAAGAACTGATGGAATGAGTGTTAATATGCTTACAAATGTAACAATTGCTTTTTGTGAAACAATCAAAGCAGCTGGCTATACGCCAATGGTCTACGCAAACAGAAAGCATGCATATTTAAAGCTGGATTTAACTAAGCTGAAGAACTATGATTTCTGGCTTGCTGAATATAATGACACGACAGCATATAGGTATAATTATCAGATGTGGCAGTATTCGTGCACTGGGCAAATTGATGGCATAGAGGGTGATGTAGACTTGAACATCAGCTTTGTAGATTATGGCAAGAGATATAGAAAAGCACATGGAGAAGATGAAGTGATTGGATAAAATTTTTAGGGAAAAGTTTATAATATGGGTTGATTTTCACAAGAAAAAAGGATATAATATTTACAAATGAATGTAAAAGGCGGTAACTTTATGTTAAGGGCAATTGCTTCTAAGATTGATATATTGGATAATAATAACAATATAGCTCTTGAATATCATAATCATGTAAAAAAATTAATTGATAATCCTCTTGTATTACAAATGAAATTATATACACAACATGGTTCAACTACTTGCTATCAGCATTGCATTAATGTTTCGTATTATAGCTACAGGCTTTGTAAAATATTAAGGTTGTTGAAGTTTGATGTTCAGTCCGTTGCAAGGGCAGGTCTTTTACATGACTTTTTTCTTTATGACTGGCATACAAGGAAAAGGGAAAAGGGTACAAGAATGCATGGTTTTATTCATTCTCAGATTGCATTGGAAAATGCGAAGAGGCATTTTGAACTTAATGATTGTGAGTGTGATATAATACTTAAGCATATGTTTCCTTTAAATATTAAACCACCAAAATATAGAGAGTCTTTAATTGTGATTTGTGTTGATAAATATTGTGCTGTGTTGGAAACAGGACATTCAGTTGCTATTGCGTTCTCTAATTTGTTTAAGAGAAGGAAAGCCAATGAAATGGTATAAATAGTATTATTACAAAGAGTGAATTCTGTATTAACAAAATTCACTCCTTTTAATTTTTAAAATTATTTTTCAAGGGAATCAGGTTGCTCAAAAAGAGCTATCTGTGGTGGGTTAAATGTGAATAAAATAAACAATGAAGTTATAATAATAAAAATAAAAGCTCCTGTTAGGTTTTTACCTTTTCCATGAGGGAGACGGAAAAAACTGAAAAGAGCAATTACTGCTGCTCCAAGAAGAAAAATAATTATATCTATAATGAGGAACTCCTTGCCTATAACACCTTTATATGTGTAATATAGGGTAACAATTGTAAGCATACCTAGCAGTGTGGCTATTGCTTTTGTAAATAGAAAGCCTTTAAATTTATTTCCGACTATAAAATATTGAATGATTGTAAATACAAGGACCGGAAAAAACAATAGTTTTAGATGTTCCCATGTGCTTTCGTTAGTTGCGCTGAAAAGCCCGACTATTTTATTTTCACTCGACCATTCATAAAAAAAATGGAGTAATGTACCGAAGATGCTTATGAAAATAAAATCTGAAATCTCCCATAAAAAAAGCTTTTTTTCCAAAATATTTCTCTCCAATATTATTAAATTTATTTACATACTTAAATATATGAAGAAATTATTATAAAATACTTAATAAGGTGTTAAATATAAATATAATTTTTAATCTGAAACAAAATTTTATAAAATAATAATTATGATTTTTGTTGAAAAGTAAAGATAATTGTTGAAATTATTATGAAAATGATGTATACTTATTAAGGTATTGTAAATTGTTTATGGAGGTAATTATTAAATGAGTGATTATAAACAAAGTGAAATTCATTATGTGGATAAGCTTACAAAGTTAAATAATATTTCAACTGCACAGACATTAATAAAAAGATATATATTAAAAAAGCCTGTAGATGAAATATGTTATTTGTTAGCTATAAGCATTGATAACCTGCCTCCAATTAACGATATTTATGGTCATATGTTTGGTGACGCTGTTATCAAGGATGTTGCGGCAATTTTCCGTAATGTTACTGAAAAAAGTGATATTATTGCTCGTGTAAATGGTGTTGAATTTGTAATATTTCTTAGCCAGACTGATAAAAAAGGTGCAGAAGAAACTGCAGCTAAAATTTGTAGTGAAGTTAGAAAAATATATGTCGGAGAGAATAAAAATCTAAAAGTTTCATGTAGTATTGGTATTTCAGATACCTTACTTACTGAAGATTTTGATGATTTACTTAAATCAGCAGAGATAGCGATGTATAGCATAATAAAAGCCGGAGGAGATGGCGTTATCTTTTATGAGGGAGATAAGATTCCATCTTCAAAGGATTTGTCTTTTTTAAATTCAGAGAGCTTAGTTGAGCAGGATACACATACTGAAAACGAATATGATATAGTATCCTTTGCCTTTGATATACTTGAAAAGACAAAGGATATAAGAAGTGCAATCAATATTCTTATATCAAGAATTGGTAAGGATTTTATGCTTAGTCGCGTGGTAATACTTGAGATAAACTTTGATTTACTCAGCAGCACCATAACTTATTTATGGGACAGAAAAACAAATCCTTTAAGGGATAACATAGTAAATGCTGTTTCAAAGGAAGAAATGTCAGCACTGGTTGACAGATTTGATGCCAGCGGTTTTTTTGAAGTAACAAATCAAGACAGAGAAAATGGAGATGATTTTTCAGTATTTTTTGAATCTGATGCAGAATTGCAGCTTTATTATGCGATTTATGATAGTGGAATTTTAAAAGGCGCTATTATTTATGAGAGCAATGATTCAGAAAGAAAATGGAGCAGGGATACAAAACAGGTTCTTCGTGAAGTTTCAAAGATTATTTCTACCTATATAAATAAAAAGAATGCAGATCTCGCAAGTAAGGCTAAAACAGAGTTCTTGTCAAGAATGTCACATGAAATTCGTACGCCAATGAATGCGATAATTGGTATGGTCAATATTGCTAGGAAATATATTGATGATAAGGAGAGGGTAATCGATTGTCTTAATAAAATTGATTCCTCTACAAAGTATTTATTATCTCTTATTAATGATATTCTGGATACATCAAGAATTGAAAGTGGAAAGATGGTCATTAATAATGAGCCATTTGATATGGATAAATTGGTTGAGTCGTTAAAAATTCTTACTATGCCTCAAGCAGAAGAAAGAAAGATTAATCTTGAGTTTGTAAAAAAGTACGAATACACATCATTTATTGGAGATGAGCTTCGATTAAGTCAGGTGCTTGTAAATATTATTGGAAATTCGCTTAAGTTTACTGCTGAGGGTGGGTATATTGTTTTAAAAATTGAACAGCTTGTAGACGATGAGGAGTATGCTGTATTAAAATTTTCTGTAAGAGATACGGGTATAGGAATTAGTCAGGACAATATTACGCGTATCTTCCAGGCGTTTGAACAGGCAGAGAATAATACGGCAAAGCGTTTTGGTGGTACAGGATTAGGGCTTGCCATAAGTAGTAATCTTGTTAAAATGATGGGTGGTACCCTGGAGGTAAAAAGTAAGGAGAACGAAGGTTCGGAATTTTACTTTAGTCTTAAGCTGAAAAAGAATTCAGAAGAAATGAAAGAAAATAATGAAAGTAACAATACTTCTGCTCAAATTGAAAAATATGATTTTACCGGAAAAAGAATGCTTTTGGTTGAGGACAATGATTTAAATTCTGAAATAGCAAAAACAATACTTGAGATGTCTGGATTTTATGTGGAAACTGCCTATGATGGACAAGAGGCGGTTGAAATGTTTGCAAAATCGGAGTCATTTTATTATGATGCAATTTTGATGGATATTCGCATGCCGATTATGAATGGTCTTGATGCAACTCATAAAATTCGTATGATGGATAGAGAAGATGCAGTAGTTATTCCGATAATAGCTATGACGGCTAATGCTTTTGATGAGGATGGAAAAAAGTCGATTGATTGTGGTATGGATGGTCATTTGTCAAAACCGATTGATATAAACCAACTTTATGTAGCATTAAATAAAGCGATAAATCGTAGCAAAGGAGATAAGAAGTTAAAATATAAGCTATAAGAAAAAAGCTCTTGATTTATTTATTGAAAAATCAAGAGCTTTTTGTTATATTTTATAATGCAGGATATTTAATAAAAGCATGCTGGTGAATTGGGCTGTTAAATTTTATGAATTCGTATTGAAAAAATAGAAGATAAATGATATAATAAAATAGTTATATCAATAGTGTTGGAGATGTAATATGGAGTATAGATTAAATATTGTATTAGTTGAACCTAGAATTCCGCAAAATGTTGGTAACATTGCCCGAACATGTGCGGTAACAGGAGCATCACTTCATTTGGTTAAACCGTTTGCTTTTGAAATAGATGACAAAAAACTAAAACGAGCTGGGCTTGACTATTGGGATAAGCTGGACGTTCGTATTTACGAGGGAATTGATGATTTTTTCAGTAAAAATAGCGGAGACTTTTTTTATTTTACTACTAAAGCAAAAAAAGTACATAGTGATGTATCATATCCTAACAATGCATATATAATTTTTGGTAGGGAAGATGGGGGATTGCCTGAGGAATTGCTATACAAGAATATGGATAGTTGTGTAAGGATACCTATGCGGCAAGGCTTGAGGAGTCTGAATTTATCCAATTCTGTTGCAATTGCAACCTATGAAATATTAAGACAATGGGAATATCCCGACCTTGCAAGAGAAGGATATTTAACTCAGTATTGATGGGTAAGTTTTAAAAATTACATTAAGGGGGAAATTGAGATGCAAAAATTAAAGATACTTACGGATTCTGCAAGTGATATTACAGAGCAGGTTGCACTTGAATATGATATTGAAGTAATAGGTTTTCCAATAAATATTGATGAAAGGAATTATCGTGAGGGTGTAGATATAAAAAGAGAAGAATTTTATCAACTTATGGATAATTCAAAGGATGTACCAGTAACAGCACAGATAACCTTTTTAGAGTTTAAGGAAATCTATCAAAAGGCATATTCAGAGGGATATACTGATTTAATATATGTATCTATTTCATCATTAGGTTCAAGCACATATAATAATTCAGTAATGGCTAGAGATGAGTTTTATGCTGAGAATGAGGCTGCAAGGTCAAAGTTAAAAATTCATTTGATTGATTCAAAGAATTTTACTGCTTGCTATGGTTATCCTGTAATTCAGGCTGCGATAAAGGACCAACGCGGGGTTCCAGTTGAGGAAATAGTGGCGTATCTTAAAGAGTGGTTTGAATGTGTTGAGCTTTATTTTGCACCATATACATTAAAATACTTAAAGCATTCAGGTCGAGTTTCAGCCATAGCTGCATTTGCTGGTGAGATATTAGGCTTGCGTCCGTTAATAAGTATTATTGATGGAGTTTCCAGTGTGTGTGAAAAGGTAAGGGGGGATAAAAATATTATTCCTAAGCTTTTACAGCTTGCAGAAAAGAAGATGATTCCACAGACTCCATATATAGTTATTGCTGGAAGTAATGATGAAGTAACAGATGAATTGGTTAAAGAGGCGACAAAGAAATTTGGATATAGTCCTGAATATGTTTGTAAGATAGGGGCAACAATAAGTTCGCATGCAGGACATAGGGTAGCTGGAATTGTAGTTCGTGGGAATAAAAGAAGATAGATAAATAATTTTAAAAAAATTTAGTATAGGTATTGCCAAATTGAAAAAAATAGTATAGAATATTAATGTTAGGTTGTTAAACAAATAACAGCTGATTTATGTAAATTTGAATTTATAATATTATATCAATGGAAGGATGTCATAAGATGGCAGGTTTAAACAAGGTTACAGTGGATGATATTAATGTAAAGGGCAAACGAGTATTGGTTCGTTGCGATTTTAATGTTCCACTTAAAGACGGAGTTATTACTAATGATAACAGAATAACTGCAGCTCTACCAACTATTAAAAAGCTTTTATTAGATGGTGGGAAGGTTATTCTTTGCTCACATTTAGGTAAGCCAAAGAATGGTCCTGAGGATAAGTTTTCACTTGCACCAGTAGCAAAGAGATTGTCTGAGCTTTTGGGCAAGGAAGTAGTATTCGCTAAGGATGATGAGGTTGTAGGTCCAAATGCTAGAAAAGCTGTTGAAGAGATGAAAGAAGGAGATGTTGTTCTTCTTGAAAATACACGCTTTAGAGCAGAGGAAACTAAAAATATTGAAAGCTTTAGCAAGGATTTAGCTGAAATAACTGATGTTTTCGTAATGGACGCTTTCGGTTCAGCACACAGAGCACACTGTTCAACAGCTGGAGTAACAAATTATGTTAAGGAAACTGCTGTTGGTTATTTGATGCAAAAGGAGATTAACTATCTTGGTAATGCAGTAGAAATTCCAGAAAGACCTTTTGTTGCTATTCTTGGTGGAGCAAAGGTTGCTGACAAGCTAAATGTTATCTCAAATTTACTTGAGAAATGTGATACACTGATTATTGGCGGTGGAATGGCATATACATTCTTGAAGGCAAAGGGCTATGAAATTGGGCAGTCTTTAGTTGATATGGAAAAGATTGATTATTGTAAAGACATGATTGCAAAGGCTGAAGAGCTTGGCAAGAAACTTCTTTTACCAATTGACACTGTCATTACATCATCATTCCCTGATCCTATCGATGCAGAAATTGAGGCTGAGATAGTTGATTCAGATAAGATTCCTACTGATAAAATGGGACTAGATATTGGTGAAAAGACAAGGGAATTATTTGCAAATGCTGTTAAGTCTGCAAAAACTGTAGTTTGGAATGGACCTATGGGAGTGTTTGAGAATCCAACTCTAGCTGCAGGTACAATTGCAGTTGCTAAGGCATTATCTGAAACAGATGCTACAACAATTATTGGTGGTGGTGACTCTGCAGCAGCGGTTGTACAGTTAGGATTTGCAGATAAGATGAGCCATATTTCAACTGGTGGCGGTGCTTCACTTGAATATCTTGAGGGCAAGGTTCTTCCAGGTATTGCTGTTATTGCTGATAAAAACTAGTTACTGTTAATTAGGGCAGGCAATTTGCCTGTCCTTTTCGCAGTTTACATTTATATTAGAAATACAATCAGCTATAAAGCAAGTAATAGTAATGAGTTAATTATATTAAATAATTTTTTTATAAGGAGAAGTAAAAAATGAATAAAGAATTACGCAAGGTGATTATTGCCGGAAATTGGAAAATGAATAAAACTCGTGCTGAGGCAAAGGTTTTAATTGAGGAATTAAAGCCTGTTTCAGCAAATGCAGATTGTGAGGTTGTAATTGCTGTACCTTTTACAAATCTTGAAACAGCAGTAAATCTTACAGCTGGGACAAATATAAAGGTAGGTGCGCAGAATTGCCATTTTGAGAAAAGTGGTGCATTTACAGGAGAGGTTTCAGCTGATATGCTTGCTGAATTAGGTGTTGAATATGTTATTATTGGACATAGTGAGCGCAGACAATATTTTGGTGAAACAGATGAAACAGTTAATAAAAGAACAAAGGCAGCTCTTGAGGCAGGCTTAAAGGTTATTATCTGCGTTGGCGAAATGCTTGAGGAGAGAGAGAAGGGTATTACAGAAGAGATTGTTGGCATACAGACAAAGATTGCTTTGTTGGGAATTACTGCTGAACAGATTAAAAATGTAATTATTGCCTATGAACCTGTATGGGCAATTGGAACAGGTAAAACTGCTACTGCAGAACAGGCTAATGAGGTTTGCTCATATATCAGAGGTGTTGTAGAGAAGCTATATAGCAAGGAAGTTGCAGATGCATTGACAATTCAGTACGGTGGTTCTATGAATGCAGCAAATGCAGCAGAATTATTGGCACAACCTGATGTTGACGGTGGTTTAATCGGTGGTGCATCACTTAAAGCTAATGATTTTGGTGTTATTTTAGCAGAAGCATCTAAGTAATAATAAAGGAGAAAGAGTATGAAGAAAAGACCTGTTGCATTAATTATTATGGACGGTTTTGGCTGTAATGACAGTAATTATGGAAATGCAATAAAATCAGCGAACACTCCAAATATTGATAGATATTTAAAGGAATATCCTAATACAACAATTGGTGCAAGTGGAATGAATGTAGGCTTGCCTGATGGACAGATGGGAAATTCTGAGGTTGGGCACACAAATATAGGTGCAGGCAGAATAGTTTATCAAGAGCTTACAAGGATATCAAAGTCCATTATGGATGGTGACTTTTTTACTAATAGAGCGATAATTGGTGCGATAGAAAATTGTAATAAGAATGGTTCTGCTTTACATTGCATGGGCTTACTTTCTGATGGTGGCGTACATAGCCATAATACACATTTATACGGTATATTAGAGGCAGCAAAAAAAGCAGGACTTAATAAGGTTTATGTGCATTGCTTTATGGACGGGCGTGATGTTCCACCTACAAGTGGTGTGGGATTTATTGAGGAATTGCTTGAGAAAATGCAAGAAATTGGGGTTGGAGAGATTGCTACAATTTCGGGTAGATATTATGCAATGGACAGGGATAACCGTTGGGATAGAGTAGAAAAGGCTTATTCTGCAATGGTGAGAGCAGAGGGTAATTTCAATACTGATCCTGTTGATACAATGAAAAAGTCATATGCTGAAGATGTTACAGATGAGTTTATTGTTCCGACTGTATGCAATAAGGATGGCAAGATTAAATCTGGAGATAGCGTAATTTTCTTTAATTTCCGTCCTGATAGGGCAAGGGAAATCACCCGTACATTTGTTGATGATGAGTTTAACGGATTTGAAAGGGATAGGATTTCTGTATATTTTGTTTGTATGACTCAATATGATGTAACTATGCCAAATGTTGAGGTTGCGTTCAAGCCAGAATCACTTACAAATACATTTGGTGAATATATCAGTAAAAAGGGCTTGACACAGTTAAGGATTGCTGAAACTGAAAAATATGCACATGTAACCTTCTTTTTCAATGGTGGAATTGAAACTCCATATAAAAATGAGGACAGGGTGTTGATTAACTCACCAAAGGTTGCGACATATGATTTACAACCTGAAATGAGTGCATATTTAGTATGTGATGAAGTTGTAAAACGCATAGAGTCTGGAAAATACGATGCGATTATATTAAATTATGCAAATTGTGATATGGTAGGGCATACAGGTGTATTTGATGCTGCTAAGGCAGCTGTTGAAGCAGTTGACGAATGTGTAGGCAGAACTGTTGATGCTGTTCTTGCACAGGGAGGAATTGCGTTAATTACAGCTGATCATGGTAATGCTGATAAGATGTATGAGCCAGATGGTTCACCATTTACAGCACATACAACAAATCCAGTACCATTCATTGTAGTAGGTGAGGAATGCAAGCTTCGTGATGGTGGGATATTAGCTGATATTGCACCAACCATGTTAAAGTTATTGAATTTACCACAGCCTGATGAGATGACAGGAAAGTCAATTATAGAATAAAAAAAACAGGTATAAATCAATTTTGATTTATACCTGTTTCTACTTTTTGTTATATTTAATTATACAAACACAATAATTGTTTCTTCAGTTATTTCCTCAGTTATTTCTTCAGTTGTTTCCTCAGTTGTTTCAACTGAAGCTTCATCTTCAAAAGTAATTACAGTTTCGTCAATTGTTGTTTCATCAGTAATAGTAGTTTCATCTTCAGATTTGGTTTCAGTTTCTTCTAAAGTAATTTCTGTTATGTCTGTTTCAATTGGATTATAATCAGGTCCTAATACATCTATTTTATCACATAAATATGCAGCAATCATCATGTTATCAGCCATGTCGATATTGCCATCATATGAGCAATCTGCATTTTCCCTTTGAGAAGCATTTAGGTTTATCAATCCAAGCAAATATTTATTAAGAACTATAATATCAGCAATTCTGATTTCTCCATCTAAATCAATATCACCGTATACAGGAACAAAGTCCTCAGGAGTTGTATCTTCTTCAGAAGTTATTTCATCTGAAGAAACAGAAGTTTCGTCTGTTTCAT
>JAAYPV010000080.1 GCA_012519635.1 Clostridiales bacterium | reverse complement strand
TGAGGGGTTAAAGATAAAAAATAACTTTTTCATATAGTTCCCTCCATTTTATATAAATACACATCATATATCCTATATTCTATTATACAGATAAAACAAAATTTTTTCAAGAAATACTCCATAAATTTTAAAAAAAATTTTTATTTTTTTTCAAAAAACTCTTTACAAATAAAAAAAAATGTGTTATAATAATTTACGCAGTTTGATTTAAATAAATTGGGGTGTCGCCAAGCGGTAAGGCAGAGGACTCTGACTCCTCCATTCCGTGGGTTCGAATCCTACCACCCCAACCAATGAGCCACATAACAATGTATTTATGCATTTGTTTTGTGGTTTTTTTATATAATTAAATCAATTTTCAATAAGGAGAAATGTTTTGAAAAAGGTTAAATGGAAGGGTGGAGCTTTAATATCACCAGTACCATCTGTTATGGTAACCTGTGGCACGATTCAAAAACCAAATGTAATAACAATAGCATGGACTGGAATAATAAATACTAATCCACCAAAAACATATATTTCTGTTCGCCCATCACGCTTTTCATATCAAATTATAAAAGAAACAAAGGAATTTGTCATAAATCTTACAACAGCTGATTTAGTTCGTGCTGCTGATTTTTGTGGAGTAAGGTCTGGTAAAGATTGTGATAAATTAAAGCTAATGAATCTTACTGTGCAACCAGCATCCGATGTTAATGTACCACTATTGGAACAAAGTCCGGTTAATCTGGAATGCCGAGTAAATGATATTATTCCTCTTGGTACACACGATATGTTTATTGCAGATATTGTTGCTGTTAATGTTGCAGAAGAGCTTATTGATAAAACAGGAAAGCTTTGCTTAGATAAATGCAGTCTAATCGCCTATTCTCATGGAGAATATTTTGAATTGGGAAGAAAGTTGGGTAAATTTGGTTTTTCTGTGAAAAAGAATAAAAAAAAGAGAAAACTTAATTCTGAAAATAAAAATAGGAATACTTAAATTATAGCATATATTATTATTTTTAGACTCTATTATTTAAGAAACTAAGTTTAATTGCCTTCAAAATACAGTAATTAATTTTGTGTTTAAAGCATATAAATTAATAAATACTGTATTGGAGTGAGGGATTTGAAAGGTCAACCAAACGATAGAGCAATTATACTTGGGGAATACATATTAGAACATAAATCGACTGTAAGAGCAGCAGCTAAGCAGTTTGGGATAAGCAAAAGTACAGTCCATAAAGATGTTTCGGAAAGATTACCTAAAATACAGCCACAATTATATCCTTTGGTTAAGGAGGTTCTTGAACAAAACAAACAAGAACGCCATATCAGGGGTGGTCTGGCAACAAAGAAAAAATACGAACAAATGGCTAAGAAATATAAGGATTAGAATATAACTACATAGAAGTAAATATAAAGCTATTTGCCCCTGTGTCTTTTGATACAGGGGCTAATTAGGCTACAAGCCATTTTCTTCGAATACTAATTTAATATGAACCTTGCAGCAATCCAATCATCCTTTTCCTTATAATCTATTAATGAGAACCCAGCATTTGTTATAGCGTCAATAACTTCATCCTTACGCCCTTCAATAATTCCAGATACAATTAATGTACCATTCTGCTTTAAAAACATCTTGAAAAGCTCACTCATTGCAATTAAAACATCTGCTACAATATTTGCTGTAATTAAGTCAAATCCAGTTCCTATTTCTTCAGCAATTTCCTTATCAACAATAATATTGCCACAATAAACGTTATATTTATCTGATGATATATTGTTCTTTTTAAAGTTTTCTATCGTTGTATTGATAGAATTTTCCTCAATATCAACAGCTACAACACTTTCAGCACCCAGCAATACGCCTGCAATTGATAAAATACCGCTTCCACAGCCTAAATCAAGAATCTTATCACCATATTTAACAACATCCTCCATAAGCTCCATGCATAATCTGGTGGTATTATGCTGTCCTGTACCAAAGCTTGAGGCAGGGTCAATCTCTAAAACAAGCCTATTGTCAATATTCTCATATTCCTCCCACGAAGGCTTGATTAACAGATTATTTCCTATCTTTAAGGGCTTAAAGTATTGCTTCCAGTTATTAGCCCAATCCTCTTCTCTGACACTTGACATAGAGATATCAAGTCTGCCAAACTCACCTTTCTCATCCGATTCTGTTAATCTCTTGATTTCAGATTTTAAAGCTGCAAGCATTTCTGCTCCTTGAGAATTTTCCTGAATATAAACAGTAACACTTGTTTCACTTTCAGAAAGCTTCATCAAGTCTTCATCAATATAATCCCAATGTCCTTCTTTATCCTGTAAAAAAGCATTAAAATCATTTGGGTCATTTATTACAAAGCCTTTTATTCCTAAATCCATAAGTCTTGCACACAAAATATCTATTCCAACTGTTGTTGTATATATATTTACTTCAGTCCAATTCATTTATTAATATTTACCTCCCGTTTCTTATTGATTTGTAAGAATTTTTGATAGTTCCTTAGTATCCAATGAATTAATATAACCATCACTATTTAGGTCGAAAGCTTCAAACAGCTCAACGCCTATTGAAAATGGATTCATTATATATCTTTTTAAATGTGATAAATCATATATAGTTATTTTTCCATCACAATCTATATCACCTTTAATTATTATTACAGGAGGGTGTGTTACCTCAACAGTTGTTGTCGTTGTTTCTTCAGGCTCATTAAACTCGGCATATTCAAGTGAAATCCATGCATCATAGCCATTATAGTTTATATTACCCCAACCATTTTCAACATTCTTTACATAAACTAAAGTTCCATATGGCAGTATTCCGTAGGCAGTATTAGTTATACCTG
>JAAYPV010000079.1 GCA_012519635.1 Clostridiales bacterium | reverse complement strand
GAGCCTTACGGACATTATAAAGCAAAATTATCGGAAAAGTTATATGATAAGCTGGATGATAAGCCTGACGGAAAGCTAATTTTAGTAACGGCAATTAATCCTACCCCTGCGGGAGAGGGAAAAACAACAATCAGCGTCGGATTGTCGCAGGCTATGTGGAAAATAGGAAAGAAAAATGTGCTTGCTTTGCGTGAGCCATCTTTGGGGCCTGTTTTTGGCATTAAAGGCGGTGCAGCTGGTGGAGGCTATTCACAGGTTGTGCCTATGGAGGATATAAATCTTCATTTTACAGGGGATATGCATGCTATTACAGCTGCTAATAATCTGTTGTGTGCAGTGCTAGACAATCATATCCAGCAAGGTAATGAGCTTAAAATTGACCCGCGCAGAGTTTTGTTTAAGCGTTGTATGGATATGAATGACAGGGCGCTTAGGAATATTGTTATCGGTCTTGGTGGCAAGGTGAACGGATCACCTCGTGAGGATAGTTTTCAGATTACTGTTGCATCTGAAATAATGGCTATTTTATGCCTTGCAACAAGTCTTGAGGATTTGAAAAAGCGTTTAGGAAATATTCTGGTTGCATATAATTTTGAAAATAAGCCTGTATTTGCAAGGGATTTAGAGGTTGCTGGTGCTATGACAGCGCTGCTTAAGGATGCATTAAAGCCAAATCTTGTTCAGACTCTTGAAAATACTCCTGTATTGATTCATGGCGGTCCTTTTGCAAATATTGCACACGGCTGTAATTCAATAAGGGCAACTAAGCTAGCATTAAAGCTTGGTGACTATTGCGTAACAGAGGCTGGATTCGGTTCGGATTTAGGTGCTGAAAAATTTTTTGATATAAAATGCAGATTTGGTGGATTAACCCCATCATGTGTTGTGCTTGTTGCTACGATAAGAGCTTTGAAGTATAACGGTGGAGTGCCAAAGGATGAGCTTTCAAAAGAAAATCTTGAGGCCCTTAGGAAGGGTATTGTAAATCTTCAGACACATATTGAAAATATGCATAAGTTTGGCTTGCCAGTTGTTGTTGCGATAAATCGTTTTCATACTGATACAGATGCTGAAATTCTCATTATAAAGGATTTCTGTGAGAAAATGGGTGTTGAGGTTTCGCTTGCAGAGGTATTTGAAAAGGGTGGAGCTGGAGGAATAGACCTTGCTCAAAAGGTTTGCAATACTATTGAACTTTGCTGTGATAGTAAAGATAATTTCAAGCCTATTTATGATGAAAAGCTCCCTATTAAGGAAAAGCTAGATATTATTGCAAAGGAAATTTACCGAGCAGATGGAGTGTCCTATACAGCACAGGCTGAAAAGGCAATAAATGAAATTAATGCTCTTGGATTTGATAAAATCCCTGTATGTGTTGCAAAAACACAGTATTCTCTTTCTGATGACCCTACAATTCTTGGCAAGCCTGAGGGCGTTACAATAACTATTAGGGATGTAAAGCTTTCAGCTGGTGCAGGCTTTGTTGTAGCATTGGCGGGAGATATTATGACAATGCCTGGATTACCTAAATATCCAACAGCTATTAAGATTGACTGCGATAATGGGGGAAATATTAGTGGACTTTTCTAACTAGTTTATCTTAAATATTTACATGGATTAAATTATGGCAATATTTTTGCTTTAAAACCTAGATAAATTCAGATTGAGGTAGATATGGAAGTAAAAAAAATATTACACTCTCCGACAGAAACAATTGATTTTGCAAAGCGGATAGGTAGTCGGTTAGCCAAAGGTGATGTTATTGCATATCATGGCGGACTTGGTGCTGGAAAGACAACATTCACCAGAGGACTTGCGATGGGTCTAGGTCTAGCTGATGAGGTTACATCTCCAACCTTTGCTCTTGTCAATGAATATAGAGGTGAAATTACTCTTTATCATTTTGATATGTATCGTATAGAGGGTCTGGCAGATTTGGAAACCACAGGCTTTTATGATTACCCCCTAGAGGAGAGCGTTTTTGCAATTGAATGGGCAGAAAATATAGAAGATGCGTTGCCAGATAACACTATTTTTATCACTTTAAATTATATTGATGACACTACAAGAGAGATGATAATTGAGGGAGATGAGCGTTTTGCTGATATTGGGGATTGATACCTCAGGGAAAACAGCTGCCACTGCTTTGTATGAGGACGGAAAGATTATTGCACAGAATAATCTATATACAAATCGTACACATTCACAGGTTATACTTCCTCTTTGCAAGAAAATGTTGGAGGATGTGGGCAGGTCCTTACAGAATGTTGATGTTTTTGCAGTATCAGTCGGACCTGGTTCATATACAGGGCTTAGAATCGGAATTTCAGCAGTTAAAGCAATGGCATATGCCTTGCAAAAGAATTGTGTCGGAATTTCAACGCTTGAGGCACTTGCCTATAATATGATGGGCTACAAGGGGATTATTTGTCCTCTTATAAAGGCAAGACAGGACCTTGTTTATACAGCGTTTTTTGAGGGTGATGGCAGGAGTATAACCCGTCTGTCTGATGATGAAATTATTGCACAAGAAGAGGTTTTTGCCACCCTTGCAAGATATAATAAGGATATTATCCTTGTGGGGGACGGTGCTGATGAATTTTATGAGAAGTATAAGCAGGATTTTATATATGTTGCTCCTCCCCATTTAAAATATCAGCTAGCAAGCAGCCTATGCCTTGCAGCACTTGACCATGAAGATGTTTCGGCAGATGAGCTTGAGGCAAGCTATCTTCAGCTTACAAAGGCGGAAAAAGATTTGAACAAAAAATGAGAAAAATACACATAATATTAAGCAAAAAAACATTGAATTGTGTATTTCTATGTGTTATAATAAACTGTCAGTAATTTTCGGAATAAAGGAGGGGGAGCATGATTGCTATCGGATGTGACCATGCTGGCTATGCTTTAAAGCTTGAAATTATTAAATATCTGGAAGAGAATAATTTTGAATATAAGGATTTAGGTTGCGATGGTACTTCTTGCGATTATCCTGTGATTGCTACAAGTGTTTGCAAGGAAATTATTAACGGGGATTGTGATAAGGGAATTTTGATTTGCGGTACGGGTATTGGAATGTCAATTGCTGCAAATAAGTTTAAAGGTATTCGTGCAGCAGTTTGCTCTGATTATTTTTCAGCAAAATATACAAGACTTCATAATGACTCCAATGTAATATGTCTTGGAGCAAGAACTATCGGTGCAGGTCTGGCTGTTGAACTGGTTAATATATATCTTAATTCGGAATTTGA
Organism: Clostridiales bacterium; assembly: GCA_012519635.1. GTDB lineage: Bacteria > Bacillota > Clostridia > Oscillospirales > Ruminococcaceae > JAAYPV01. Next base: position 29,957 of record JAAYPV010000079.1, on the reverse strand, counting down.
GGGTGGACGCCACAAAAAGAGAATAGATATGTTTACGGATATAGAAACTAATAATTATTAATGGAGGTATAAGATGTCAAAGCTACATTTAATCGATCATCCACTTATTCAGCATAAAATTTCGCTTATGAGGGATAAAAACACTGGTCCTAAGGAATTTAGAGAGCTTGTTTCCGAAACAGCCATGCTTATTTGCTATGAGGCAACAAGGGATTTGCCACTAAAAGAAGTTGAGATTGAAACACCAGTTGCTGTTGCAAAAACAAAAGTTATTTCTGGCAGAAAGCTTGCGTTTGTACCACTTTTGCGTGCAGGCTTGGGTATGATTGAAGGTGTCACAGCACTTGTTCCAGCGGCTAAAATCGGACATATCGGTATATATAGGGACCCTAAGACGCTCCAGCCTGTTAAATACTATTCAAAGCTACCTGATGATATTGCAGAGCGACAGGCAATCATTATTGATCCTATGCTTGCAACAGGTGTATCTGCAATTACTGCAATTAATGAGCTTAAGGAAAAGGGCGTTTCAAATATAAAGTTTATGTGCATTATTGCTGCACCTGAGGGACTTGATGCAGTTTTAAAGGCACATCCTGATGTGGACATTTATTATGGTGTTATGGACGAAGGTTTGAATGACGAAAAATATATTGTACCTGGATTGGGCGATGTAGGAGATAGAATTTTTGGCACGAAATAGTTTTTAGGATTGATAGTTACCTGTTATTACTTGATTGGTGCTCTTGACAAATGTAAAATGTAGTGTTATAATGACGGTGTAATATTTTAAAGCTATGATGAGGACGACTTAATATAGACGCTTATTTCAGAGAGATTTCGTCGGTGGCTGTGAGCGAAATTATTAAGCATATTAAGTATACCACCTCTGAGTGTGCCTAATAAGCAACGGTCGCTCCCGTTACAGAGCAAAATGAGGTGCAAATTGTCTTTATTTGCATGAATTTGGGTGGAACAGCGATTTATCGCCCCTTAGACTTATGTCTGAGGGGCGTTTTGTGTTGAGGTGAGGATTATCGCTGAAAACAGATGGGCTGTTGATATTTAGAATACAATAAGATGATTCTATACAAACATATATTAAAAGGAGATTTTAAAATGATTAAACTTACATTAAAGGATGGAAGTATTCGTGAGGTAGAAAGTGGACTTTCTGCCGCTGAAATTGTAAAGGGTATTGGTGCAGGATTATACAAGGCAGCTTGCTGTGTGAAAATCAATGGTGAGGTGCGTGATTTGCGTACTATTATCAATGAGGACTGCGAATTTGAGGTTATGACCTTTGATAGTGATGAGGGTAAAAAGGCGTTCTGGCATACTGCCTCTCATATTTTAGCACAGGCTGTTAAGCATTTATATCCTAATGTTAAGCTAGGAATTGGTCCTGCTATTGACAATGGATTTTACTATGATTTTGACACAGAAAATCCATTCACAATGGAGGAATTAGCTGCTATTGAGAATGAAATGAAAAAGATTGTCAAGGATGCCATGCCTTTAGAGCAGTTTGAGCTTTCTCCTGAGGAGGCTTTGAAACTTTTAAATGAGCAAAATGAGCCATATAAGGTGGAATTGTGCGAGGAGCATGCTGGAAAAGGTGAGCCGATTTCATTCTATAAGCAGGGTGAGTTCACAGATTTATGTGCAGGTCCTCATCTTATGACAACAGGTACAGTTAAGGCGTTCAAGTTATTGTCATGCACAGGTGCATACTGGAGGGGCAGTGAAAAGAACAAGATGCTTTCTAGAATTTATGGAACTGCATATCCAAAGGTGTCTCAGCTTGAGGAGCATTTGAAGAGATTAGAGGAAGCAAAATTGCGTGACCATAATAAGTTAGGTCGTGAGCTTGAGCTGTTTACAACAGTTGATATAATCGGACAAGGTTTGCCAATATTGCTTCCAAAGGGAGCTAAGATTATTCAAATTCTACAACGCTTTGTTGAGGATGAGGAGGCAAAAAGAGGCTATCTTTTGACTAAAACTCCTTTGATGGCGAAAAGTGATTTATATAAGATTTCAGGTCATTGGTTTCACTATAAAGAGGGAATGTTTGTAATGGGTGATGAGGAAAAGGATGATGAAGTTTTTGCTTTGCGTCCTATGACTTGTCCGTTCCAGTATCAGGTTTTCTTGAACAGACAGCGTTCATACAGGGATTTGCCAATGCGATTGGGTGAAACTTCAACACTTTTCAGAAATGAGGACAGTGGTGAAATGCATGGTCTTATCAGAGTAAGACAGTTCACTATTTCTGAGGGGCATTTGATTTGCACACCTGAACAACTAGAGGATGAGTTTAGGGGCTGCGTGGAGTTGGCAAACTATATTCTTGAAACATTGGGGCTTTTAGAGGATGTCACTTACCGCTTCTCTAAATGGGACCCAGATAACAGGGAAAAGTATATTGGAACTGATGAGCAGTGGGATGAGGCACAAGGTATGATGGAGAAAATCCTTGACCATTTAGGTATAAAGTATTCCATTGGTATTGGTGAAGCTGCGTTTTATGGTCCTAAGCTTGATATTCAGATTAAGAATGTTCATGGAAAAGAGGATACGCTTATAACAATACAGATTGACCAGATGCTTGCAGAAAAGTTTGGCATGGAATATGTAGATGCTGATGGAACAAAGAAAAATCCATATATTATTCATAGGACATCACTTGGCTGTTATGAGAGAACTCTTGCGTTGCTTATTGAGAAATATGCTGGAGCATTCCCATTATGGCTTGCTCCTGAACAGGTTAAGCTCATTCCTATTGCTGATAGGCATTTAGATTATACAAATGAGGTTGCAGAAAAGCTGAAGGCAATGAATATTCGTTGTTCTGTTGATGACAGAGCTGAAAAGGTTGGTTATAAAATCAGACAGGCACAGCTTGAAAAGATTCCATACATGATAATTATAGGTGACAGTGAAGTACAGGAAAAAACTGTTGCAGTGCGTTCACGCAGAGATGGGGATTTAGGCACAATGTCATTTGGAGAACTTGCTGAAAGATTGACTGAGGAAATTGCAACTAAGAAGAGATAGATATAAACCAAACCCAAAGCGTTTTGCTTTGGGTTTTTTGTTTGCTTATTCGATAAGATAAAAGCCGACTGCTGAGATGGCATAAATTGAGATTAGTTTTAAGCCCTCAAGCCAGTTTGTTTTTCCAGAGGAAACAATCTGGTTTGCGATAAGTACGCTTACTCCGAAAATAAATAATTCAATCGGCTTGAAAATAATGCTCATTGGAGAGAAAACCATACTCATAATTACAAGTAAGGGTATAACAAATAACGCAATCTGAAGGCTTGAACCAACTGCTATTTCTATTGAAATATCCATTTTATTTTTCATTGCCATCATAATTGCTGTACTATGCTCTGCGGCATTTCCTACAATTGGTATCACAATAAGTCCTACAAATATTTTAGTAACATTAACAGCATTTGTCATTGACTCTATATTTGATACTAAAATTTCTGACATGGTAGCAATAAAGACTGTAGCCACTCCTAAAATGGTAATACTAACTGGCAAAGACCATTTTGAATCTATATCCTCTGCGTGTTCAACACCATAGAGGTCCTTTTGAGTTTTAAATGAGTAAATTAAACCTATAACATATACTGTTAGCAGAATACCACTGACAATCAAGCTAAAGCTCTGGTATTTTGTTGTAAAATCTTGTTCAGAGATTGAGTTTGTATATGTAAATACAGCTGGTACTGATAGGCCAACAACTGCAAACAGTAGCATAGTAGATGTGAAATTCCCTTGTTGAGCGTCAAAATGCAGTTCCTTATGCTTTAACCCACCTGCAAAAATACTGCAACCCAAAACCAATAGGATATTGCCTAAAACTGAACCGGCAAGTGATGCCTTAACAATATCAAATATTCCAGCTTTCAATGCAAAAAAACAAATTATCAGCTCTGTCGCATTTCCAAAGGTAGCGTTTAGAAATCCACCTAATCTAGGTCCTGTTATTGCAGCTAATTCCTCAGTCGCCATGCCTAGATAGCCAGCAAGGGGAATTATAGCAAGGCATGTTATAAAGAAAACCAATGTTGTATTCCAGTTTAAAAAAGCACCTATAATTGAAATGGGTACAAAGACTAACAGATATCGTAAGTATTTCATTGTTATATCTCCTTACAAAGCTGATTCAAAGCATGTTGTATTATACAATAATATGAAATTCAACAATATTCTGTTACTGAATGACTTATTAAGCCACATCTGTATGACGAAAAATTCTGCATTACTTACTGCTGTTATTCGATATAAAAACTCCTTGATAAGACTTTACTTATCAAGGAGCTAATTTTTTATTAGTAAGTTTATTTATTTGCTTTAGCAGCAGCTAAATCAGCCAATGCATCCTTTCTTGAAAGATTAATTCTGCCCTGACTGTCAATTTCCATAACCTTTACAACAATTTCATCGCCAATGGATACGATATCCTCAACCTTTTCTACTCTTGAATTATCGAGCTTAGAGATATGCACTAAGCCGTCCTTTCCAGGAGCGATTTCAACAAAGGCGCCAAAATTCATAATGCGTACAACCTTACCCTTATAGATTGCACCAACCTCAGGGTCGTTTGCAATTGTTTCAATAATTTGTAATGCTTTCTTTGCATTATCCATATCAACGCCTGAGATAAATACATTTCCATCTTCGCTAATGTCAATTTTTACTTCACATTCAGAGGAAATCTTTTGAATAATCTTACCGCCTTGTCCAATTACATCTCTGATTTTATCTACATTAATTGTAGTCTGCAACATCTTTGGAGCATATTTTCCAACAGTTGCTCTTGGTTTATCTATCGCCTTAAGCATAATTTCATCAAGGATATAGCAGCGAGCTTTGCGTGTTTTTTCAAACGCATCTCTTATAATATCAATAGTTAAGCCGTCAATTTTTATATCAACCTGTATTGAGGTAATACCCTTATGAGTACCACCAACCTTGAAGTCCATATCGCCAAAGAAGTCCTCAACACCTTGAATATCAACCATAGTCATCCATCTGTCGCCCTCTGTTATAAGTCCACATGAAATACCAGCAACAGGAGCCTTTATCGGTACACCTGCGTCCATAAGTGCAAGTGTAGAACCACAGATTGCACCCTGTGATGTTGAACCATTGGAGGATAGAACCTCAGAAACAAGTCTGATTGCATAAGGAAACTCTTCGACACTTGGGAGTACTGCCTCCAAAGCCTTTTCAGCTAATGCACCATGTCCGATTTCGCGACGACCAGGACCTCTGCTAGGCTTGGTTTCTCCAACGGAATATGAAGGAAAATTATAATGATGCATATATCTTTTTGATACTTCCTCATCAATTCCGTCCATTTTCTGAGAATCACTTATTGAGCCCAATGTAGCGACAGTTAAAACCTGAGTTTGTCCTCTTGTAAACAAGGCTGAACCATGTACTCTTGGCAATAAACCAACCTCTGCTGCAAGTGGTCTGATTTCATCAAGTCCTCTGCCGTCAACGCGTTTCCCATCATCTAACAACCAACGTCTTACTACATATTTTTGTAGCTGATAGATGCACTCGTCTATCATAGTAGTCTGTTCAGGATAAATCTCATCAAATTTTTCATGAATTTCGTCTTTAATAGGAGTTAATCTCTCTTCACGAATATTTTTATCATTTGTATCAAGTGCATAGCGAATTTTATCAATTGCAAATTCACTTATAGCATTATACATATCCTTGTCTACTTGCTGTGATTCAAATTCAAACTTTGGTTTACCTATCTCAGCTACAATTTCATTGATGAATGCTATCAGCTTTTTAATCTCCTCATGTCCTGTTTCAATAGCTTTCAGCATGGTTTCCTCATCAACTTGATTTGCTGCAGCCTCAATCATAACAACCTTTTCCATAGTTGCAGCAAGTGTGAGATTTAAATCATTTTTTTCTCTTTGCTTAAGTGTAGGATTAAGCACAATTTCGCCATCAACAAGTCCAATGCTGATGCCGCCAATAGGTCCATTAAAAGGAATATCTGAAATTGAAATGGCAATTGAAGTTGCAATCATACCTACTATTTCAGGCACATTATCAGGTTCAACTGCAAGCACTGTCATAACAACAGATACATCATTTCTCATATCGCTGGGGAACAATGGTCTGATTGGTCTGTCAACTACTCTTGATGCAAGAATAGCCTTATCGGAAGGCTTTCCTTCACGCTTTATAAATGAGCCGGGAATTTTGCCGACTGAATACAAACGCTCCTCATAATCAACAGAAAGAGGGAAGAAATCGACACCCTCTCTTGGCTTCTCACTTGCTGTTACATTAGCCATAACAACAGTTTCGCCATAACGAACCCAGCACGAACCATTTGCTAACTGACAGGTTTTACCTGTTTCTACAACAAGCTCTCGACCTGCATAAGTTGTTTTAAAAACTCTGTAATTTTCAAACATAAACTGCCTCCTGTTTTTAATGACAGTAGCTTTAGCAATAAACCTCAATTCCTGATAAGTCAAGACGCAAGGTTTAATGCTAAAAAAACCACCGTCATTATATAATGCCCGTATTTATTACAAACATTATTAAAAATTATTACCTATTTACATATGTCAGATACGCTGAAAAGGCAGAAAGGAAAAATTCCCAACTGCCTTTGCAAAATTTTACTTACGAATACCAAGCTTAGCGATAATTTCGCGGTATCTGTTAATATCCTTCTTCATTAGATACTGTAGAAGGTTACGCCTGTGACCAACCATTTTAAGCAAGCCTCTGCGAGAATGATGGTCCTTTTTGTGAACCTTTAGATGTTCAGTCAAATCATTGATTCTCTTTGTAAGGATTGCAATCTGAACCTCAGGAGAACCTGTATCATTTTCATGAGTGCGATTTGCTTCAATAATTGCAGCCTTTTCACTTTTTTGTAGCATAATTTCACCTCTTTTAAATTATTCACCATTAACTTAGAATAAGGCAGGTAAACTCCTTTTAAACAAGGCTTAATCCTTAATCCAAGTAAACGGAATGAATATATTATAGCACAACAATTCTACTTTGTAAATGCTTTTTTCAATTTTTTTAACAAATTTATGCTTATTCTATACATCAAATGCATTTATACTGGAATTCATGGGTATTTATATTATTTTTCAAAGAAATCATATTTTGCAAAAACAAAAGAATAAATACTAACACATTCAAAGACTTGACATAAATACAATTTATATGATATAATATAATAAAAAATACTAATATCATTATTTTTAACCATTTAATTGGGTTAATAATCTAACGGATATTTACATTTAAAGGTACTTTATTGTCAAAACAATTTTTGGGAGGAAGCTCATGAAAAGAACAGGTATTGTCAGAAGAGTTGATGAATTGGGAAGAATTGTCTTACCTAAGGAATTAAGACGAACTATGGAGATTGACGTTAAGGACCCAATAGAAATTTATACTGATAATGAGTATATTATCGTTAAAAAATATACTCCTAACTGTACATTCTGCGGAAGCTCTGAATCAATTGGTGAATTTAAAGAAAAATATGTTTGTGCTGATTGCATGAGAGAATTGAAAAGCAAAGTCTAAAATCCATTGAGTATTTTACATAACTACATAATTAAAATATAAAATCGAATTAACTTTCAAACTCATATTTCAAGTTGATGAAATATGGGTTTTTATTTCTGATAAATTTAAAATATACCACAATAAAATTCTTTTTTTACTTGTAAAATGGAATGAGAAGTGATATAATTAAAATGTTTACGGAGTCTGACAAAAGGAGGGGAACGAAATGAAAAAAATTCTTGACAATGCATGGACAAAACATATTTTCTCTTTTTTTAGCATATTTTACGCTATAATTGTTTATGCTTTTTCGTTTTTTTCACTGTTCTATACTGTTGCGTTAGAGGATAAAATATCCTTTTCCATGTTATTGCTAGGGATTACACTTTTTTTTGGTACAATTATGATTTATACACGAAAAGAAGTAGTTACCCGAGTTATTACAATGCTTATGATGCCGGCGATTTTGCCGATAATTTTGTTTTATTTTGGTGAATGGGTAATAATTATTCCAATCTGCACAATGGTTATAGTAATGTTTTTTGTGTGTGGAGCAACGGAGAAAACCAAGACTATTCTTGGTACGATTTTTTTATTGTTTTATATCTTTGGCGCGCTGGGATATTTTTTACTTACAACGCTTTTTTCAACTGATTATAAAGAAAAGGTTATACGAAGCCATATAATATCGCAAACAGGTTCCTATCGCTGTTATGTTACGGACGCTGATTCAAATTCGACCTTAGGTACTAGGGTATATGTAGAGCCGAATGATTACGATATTTCAAATGATTTTGTAACATTTGAGGCAAAGGGATATAAGGTAAAGGTATATGTTGATAATAGTATCGGCAGGAAAAGCGGGTATGATTTACAGATTGAATGGCGTATTGAAAAACGTGATAATATAGTTGCGCATCTACTTAGTTTAAATCCGGAACTTCAATTGTATTTAAGCAAGGAGCAGTTAAAGAAAATAAATCGAAAGGAAACGGATAAGGTTTATTTAAGAGAGTTGACTGCAAAGGATTACGAATTATTGGGAGTTCCAGAAGAGGGCGATGTCATGTATATTGATGGTGAAGTGAGGTTTAGATACTTTACTGCAATTCTTGATGAGAGCTTTGATATTTCAAATAGAAAGATTATTTTTTAGCATTGCGATATTATGAAAATAAATCCACAAGCATACTTTTGCAATTTGTGGATTTTTTCTATTTAAAAAAGCACTTATAAAATATAAGTGCTTTAAAAATATATTAGGGGAAAAGCTTTTGTTTCATTACTGATAACAAAAACACCTGCTGAGGATTTAAGCTTTAAACAAAAAGCAAACCCTGATAATAATCAAGGTTTGCTAAGAGCATCACCATATTATATTATGGTGAGACATGAGGGATTCGAACCCTCGACCCTACGCTTAAAAGGCGTATGCTCTGCCAGCTGAGCTAATGTCTCAAACCTGCTGTGCCAAAGCTGTTTTAACCCTGACAACATTGTTCATTATATCAAATAATAATTTCAATGTCAATACTTTTTTTAATTTTTTTAAATTATTATTTATTTTGCAGGTTTTAGACATTATTATGTGGACATTTATATAGTTATATGACAAAAAACAACCTCACAAGCAGTGCACTGAAAATAAAACCTGTTAAATCTCCGGATAATGAGCATAATAAAGTATGGCGTGTTTTTTTCACTTTAGTTACACTGTAATATACTGCTATGGTATAAAATGTAGTTTCAGTTGAGCCCATCATAACGCTTGCAACGCGTCCTGCAAAGCTGTCTGGACCGTAATCATTTAGTATTGATTCAAAGACTGCTAAACCGCCACTGCCTGAGATAGGTCGGATAAGTGCCAGTGCAACACATTCGGCTGGAAATCCCAGTTTGTGAATTATAGGTGCTACTGTGGTAGTTATCAGCTCCAATCCGCCCGACGCCTTAAACATTCCAATTGCAGTCATTAGTGCAATTAGGGTGGGCATTATTTCCACCCCAACCTTTAGGTTTTCCTTTGCACCTTCAATAAATTCACTAAAAACATCAACTTTTTTAATTAATCCTATAATAAGTATTAATCCTATAAAAATGGGTAATATATATGATGATAAATTCATTTCCTACTCCTTATCGAATTTATTATTTTTGCAAGTGTAATTGCAACTGTTAATGAAATTAGTGAATTTAACAGAATTAAAGGAAGGACATCAAGAGGATAAGGAGAGCCATGCTTAAGCCTAAGCATAGCGACAGTAGTCGGTATCAGTGTTATAGAGGCTGTGTTTAATACTGTAAATATAACCATGTTGTCAGACGCGGTACCTGATGTTTTTTCCTCCTTCTCAAGCTCCTTCATTGCCTCCAGTCCGAAAGGAGTAGCGGCATTACCTAATCCAAGTATATTTGCTATAACATTCATTGAAATAGCCTTATATGCTTTGCCGTTAAAGTTAAGGTCTTTGAACAACAGCTTTGCTATTGGTTTAAACAGGGAGGATAACATCTTTGTTATATCAGCTTTATCAGCAATTTTTAAAATGCCTCCCCAGACGCACATCCCGCCAATCATATATAGTGACAGTTCAATAGCATTTACACCTTCTTGTAATACAGCGTTGGATACTTCATCAATATTTCCAGATACTATACCAAAAAATATAGAGACAATTATCATGAATCCGAATACAAATTTCATCATTTTTTATACACACTCCGTTATGTATATTCGCTTTTAACTGTTGTTAGTTTAAACTGTTATAGTGAAAATGCTGATATAATTGTTTAAAATATATGAAAAATGCACAAAATAACTTTAAAATATTGCATAAATGGTAAAATATTTAAAACTTTAAAAAATTCCGTAAAAATGCTTGACAAAATAGGTCGAAAAGATGTATACTTGATGTAGTAAATGGAAACTATGTACGAAAAACTCAATATGAATATTATAATAGGATAGGAGGAGTTTAAATGAAATCAACAGGAATCGTAAGAAAAATCGATGAATTAGGTAGAATTGTTCTACCAATTGAGTTAAGACGAACACTTGATATTGCTGAAAAGGACGCTTTGGAAATTTATGTAGACCAGGATTCAATCATACTTAAGAAGTATAAATCTTCATGCGTATTTTGTGGAAGCAACGAAGATTTAGGCGACTTTAAAACTAAGTGTGTTTGTGCAGTTTGCATGAAGGAACTAAAAGAAGAATAGTTTCAAAATTATTGTACGTTGAGTTTTATTTCTTTAGAACTTATCTTTTATAGATAAGTTCTCTTTTTTTGTTTTAATGTAAAATCATTTCTTTACACTGTTGTATTTTGGTTGGTTTAGACAATAAAATTCACTCTGCTCCTATGACGGACCAGAGTGAATTTCTTTAAGTAGACTTAAATCATAAATAATAATTCTAAATATGTTGGGAAAGGCCATAATGTATCAGGTATAATAGTTTCTAGCTCATCTGCTAAAGCTCTCAATGACTGCATGCTAGGAAGTATTTCATTTTTACAGAACATGGATAATTCCTGTGAGCCATTGCAATTTTTTGAATCTATTATTTTTTGGTTTAGAACGGAAATCGCTTCATCCAAGCTGTTTGTGATATCAGAAAGTCTGCGTACTAGCTTTTCTTCTGCACCACCTTCAATACCAATGGCTTTCTTTGCAATTACAGTATCACATAATTCTTTTGTATACTTTATAGCAGCAGGTAAAATTTGCTTATTAGCCATATCCAGCATAGTTAACGCTTCAATGTTTATAACCTTATTGTAATTATCAAGCAGAATTTCAGTTCTTGACGCTATCTCAGCCCTTGTATAAATTTTAAACTTTTCAAATACGCTGACATATTCGTCCTTTAAATAATGAGGCAACGCATCAGCAGTAGTCGGAAGATTTGGCAAACCTCGTCTTTCAGCCTCAGCAATCCATTCCTCAGAATAGCCATTGCCGTTAAAGATAATGCTTTTATGTTCTTTGATTGTTCTTGCCATGAGTTGTCGCAATGCTGATTCAAAGTTATCAGCTTGTTCAAGTTCGTCTGCAAATTCACTAAGAACCTGTGCTACAATGGTATTGATAATGGTGTTAACACATGAAATTGAGTCAGAAGAACCAAGCATTCTGTATTCAAATTTATTACCTGTAAATGCAAATGGTGATGTTCTGTTTCTGTCGGTGGTATCCTTAGGGAAGTTTGGTAGTGCGTCTACACCGATAACAAATTCCTGATTAGTTGGTGCTACATAGGTTTTACCTTTTTCTAATGCATTAAGAACGCCCTCTAGGTTACTTCCGATAAAAATAGAAACGATAGCAGGAGGAGCCTCATTAGCACCTAAACGGTGGTCATTTCCAGCGCTGGCAGCTGATAGCCTTAGAAGTGGCGCATAAGTATGAACGGCCTTTATGATAGCACATAGGAATAGGAGAAATTGAAGATTTTCTTGTGGAGTATCACCCGGATCAAGAAGATTTTGCCCATCATTTGCCAATAGTGACCAATTATTATGCTTACCTGAACCATTAACTCCAGCAAAAGGCTTTTCGTGCAACAGACATACCAGACCATGCTTTAATGCTGTTTTTTTCATCAATTCCATAGTGAGCTGATTATGGTCAGCAGCAATGTTAGCAGTAGTAAATAAAGGAGCAAGCTCATGCTGTGCAGGAGCAGCCTCATTGTGTTCAGTTTTGGCATAAACTCCGAGTTTCCAAAGCTCCATGTCCAAATCCTTCATAAAGTCGGAAACTCGTTTTTTAATATTTCCAAAGTAGTGGTCTTCAAGCTCCTGTCCTTTAGGAGGCTTTGCTCCAAAAAGGGTTCTGCCTGTAAGCACTAAGTCTTTACGCTGATCAAATAATTTCTTATCAATCAGGAAATATTCCTGTTCAGCACCAACAGTTGTTATTACTCTTGTTGCAGTAGTATTTCCAAATAACTTCAAAATTCTTAAGGCTTGCTGATTAATAACCTCCATTGAGCGGAGAAGAGGAGTTTTTTTATCAAGGATTTCACCTGTATATGAGCAGAATGCAGTAGGGATATAAAGTGAATTATCCTTTATAAAGGCATTGGATGTAGGGTCCCAAGCAGTGTAACCCCTTGCCTCAAATGTTGCTCTTAATCCACCAGATGGGAATGAGGAGGCATCCGGTTCACCCTTTACAAGCTCCTTACCTGAAAAGTCAAGAATTGCTTTGCCGTTTTCAGCAGCAGATAAGAAGGAGTCATGCTTTTCAGCAGTAATACCAGTCATTGGCTGGAACCAATGTGTATAATGAGTAGCTCCTTTTTCAACAGCCCAATCTTTCATAGCATTAGCAACAATATCTGCAACACTGTTATCTAAAGCTGTTCCTAAATTTTTGGTTTTCATAACAGCTTCATAAACCTTTTTAGGGAGTCTATCTCTCATTACAGTTTCATTAAAAACATTGCAACCAAAATATTCGGAGATATTTTGCTGTTTAGCAGTTTCGGACATAAAAAATCCTCCTTAAAATAAAAGGAGTTTCAAATATAAGGCAAGGAGAATTGCCTCATACTGAAACGCCATTGTTTCTGATATTTACATTTAATTTTAATTTTATTTTATAGTATGTTTATAGGTTTGTCAATAGTAATTTAATAATTTAGAAGTGTCTACAAAATGAATTAATAATTTGAGCAGCTTTTAGATACTAATCACTATGTTACATAAAAAGAAAGCTAATATTTGCCTGATGTTTACAGTTGAATAAAAACACTTTACAAATATATCCACAAAACAAGTATTGACAAAATTCATTTTAATGTGGTATAGTTATATCAGAAATACAATTGTTTTCGTGTGGTGGACTGTATTTAATTATTTATAAGACGGAGTGTTGTTTCGATGAACGAAAAACCACAACTTGTTCTTGTTGATTCAAAAGTACTTCCTGAGGTTATTACAAAAGTTATTGAGGTTAAGAAATTGCTTGCTAATAAGGAAGAAAAAAGCTCTGCTGCTGCGTGTAAAAGAGTTGGTATTTCCAGAAGTGCATTTTATAAGTATAAAGATTCGATTTATTCCTATGACAAGGAGTTTACGAATAGGATTATTACTATTTATGCAGAGCTTAAGGATGAACCTGGAGTATTGTCAAGTGTTTTAGTCTTACTTCATCAGCTTAATGCAAATATTTTGACAGTTAACCAGACAATCCCGATTGATGGGGTTGCAGCGGTTACCATTTCTTTGCGTTTAAATGGTTCAATGGATGAGATTTATACGATTAAGGCAGGCATTTCACAGCTTACAGGCGTTGTAGATGTTAAAATTTTATCAAGTGAATGAAGGAGAAATTTATAAATGGCGAAGGTTGCAGTATTAGGTTACGGTGTTGTTGGTTCTGGTGTTGTCGATTTATTCTATAAGAATAAACATCAGATAGAAAAAAAAGCGGGAGAAGAGGTTGAAATTAAGTATATTCTTGATATCAGGGATTTTCCAGATAGCCCATATAAGGACAAGCTGGTTAAGGATTTTAATATTATAGTTAATGATGATGATATAAAGGTTGTTGCTGAATGTATGGGAGGTCTTGAGCCTGCATACAGCTTTGTCAAGGCTTGCCTTGAAAAGGGTAAAAGTGTTTCAACATCAAATAAGGAGCTTGTTGCAGAAAAGGGTGCAGAGTTGCTTGCTATTGCAAAGAAAATGGACTGTAACTTTTTCTTTGAGGCAAGTGTTGGTGGAGCAATTCCGATAATTCGCCCATTACATAGATGTCTTGGTGCGAATGAAATAAAGGAGATATCGGGAATACTAAACGGTACAACTAATTTTATTCTCACTAAGATGATTAATGAACAGATGAGTTTTGAGGATGCTTTAAATCTGGCACAGAGCTTAGGTTACGCTGAAAAGGACCCGACAGATGATGTCGATGGAAATGATGCATGTAGAAAAATATGTATTCTGGCATCATTGGCGTTTGGAAAGCATGTTTATCCGAAAAGCGTTTATACAAAAGGTATAAGAGATATTGCCTTAAAGGATGTTGAGTTTGCAAAAGCATGGGGTGGCTCAATTAAACTGATAGGAAGCGTAAAAAAACTGGATAGTGGAAAAATTCATATTTCAGTTGAGCCAAAGCTTGTTCCATATTCTAACCTTATTTCAAGAGTTGATGATGTATTCAATGCAGTTATGGTTGTTGGTGACGCAGTGGATAAGACCATGTTTTATGGAAGAGGTGCTGGTAAATTTCCGACAGCGAGTGCTGTTGTGGCTGACCTCATTGAGTCAATCAAGCATGATAGAATGGTGTTCTCACAGTATTGGGGGGAAAGCACTGACAGCAATTATGTTGAGGAATATTGCAAAGCACAGTCAAGAATGTATTTCCGCGTGGATAAAATGAATTCGGATTTGTTTGGCGATGTTGAGTATATTTCAGCTGATGATAATGACGAAATTGCATTTGTTACGCATATAATGTGTATTAAGGATGCCGTTAAACTTAAAATAAAGCTTGAAGAAAACGGAATAAAGGTAAAGTCAATGATTTCTGTTCTGGATATTGATTAGAAGGAGATTTATGTGATAAAGATACAGATTCCTGCAACTAGTGCGAATTTAGGAGCAGGCTTTGATGCACTTGGACTGGCTCTGAATTATTATAATTATGTGCAGATGGAAGAATATGACGGAGTGGATATATCCTCTCTTGATGGAGTCGATGTACCTGCTGACGAAAATAATCTGATATATAAATCGGCAAAATCGCTTTATGAGGTATGTGGAAAGCAGTTTACGGGACTAAAGATTATACAGGAAAATAATATCCCCATGACAAGAGGGCTGGGAAGCAGTTCTGCTTGTATTATTGCGGGGCTTATCGGTGCGAATATTCTTATGGGAAAGCCGCTTACACTTGATGATTTGGTTAATTTATCTGCACAGATGGAGGGGCATCCTGATAATACAGCACCAGCATTATTGGGGGGAATTGTTACTGCTGTTTTTGATGGTAAGCGTGTGCATTGGGTAAAGCAGGAGGTACATGCTGCTTTAAAATTTGTTGTGGCTATTCCAGATTTTGAGTTATGTACTGAAAAGGCAAGGGGCTGCTTGCCAAAGGAGGTATCTCATAAGGACGCTGTTTATAATTTATCTCGTGCGGCGTTGTTTTCAGCATCACTTTTGACTGGAAAATATGAAAATCTTAGAACAGCAGTTGATGACAGGCTTCACCAGCCCTATCGCATAGAGTTTATACCTTACGCAAAATATGTTTTCGATTTGGCGTATAGTCTTGGTGCTTATGCTGTTTATATAAGTGGTGCAGGTCCGTCGATTATGTCAATTGTAGATGAAAAGAATGATTTCTTTTTGGGAAAGCTAAGGTTTGCGCTGGAGAGGCATGGACTTAATGGCTGGCAGGTTAAAATGCTTGAAATTGATAATAATGGAACAATATTAGTGTAAAAGCAAAGGCTGAATGAATTTCATTCAGCCTGTTTTATTTCTTTACATTCTTAACTCTGCACCCATTTCAGCAAGTGCCTTTAATACTCGCTTCATTGCTGCATCAGCCTGTTCATCTGTTAAAGTACCCTCATGTGAACGCATGGAAATTGAGTAGGAAACACTCTTTTTGCCCTGTTCAATCTGCTGTCCCTTATAGACATCGAATAGCGTAACCTTTTCAAGAATATTTCCAACAGCTTTTTTAATTACCTTTTCAAGCTCTGCAACAGGAATATCATCATTGCAAACCAGACTTAAATCCCTTGTTGTAGCAGGATATTTTGGCAATGGTTTATATGTTATCTCTGTTTTTGCAAGCTCCATCATTTCAGGGATATTTAGTTTAGCAACATAGGTTCTCACGCCGATTTCATAGTTATCAGCAACTGATGGATGCACTTCACCAAATATTCCGAAGGCAGTACCATTTTTAATAATAACAGCACTTCTGCCCGGATGGAAAGCAGATGCCTCATCAAAGCTGCAATTTTCATGACAACGCACTAATTCATAATCATCTATTCCTAAATAGTCAAGCAAAGCTGTAATTATGCCTTTTAGTTCATAGAAGTCTGCATTATCGCCGTAAAGACCTATTGTAAGACGGAGAAGTTCTTCTGGCAATCTGTCAGGTGCTGTTGGGGTATATTCCTTGCCCACCTCAAAGAGCTTTGCAGCTTCATTTCTGTTATTATAGTTTCTGGATAGGATTTCAAGCATTGATGGAATGAGTGTAGTCCTCATAATGCTTGTATCCTCACCTAAAGGATTAGCAATTTTAACAGTATGCCTTAATGCACTGACTTCTGGCAGGTTGATTTTATCAAAATATCTAGGGGATATGAATGAATATGTTGAGATTTCATAGCAACCTAGTGATATCATAGTAGATAAAATTTTGTCAGTAAACTTCTGAATAGGAGTGAGCTGTGATTCAGCAAAACCTTTGAAGGTAGTTGATGGGATATTGTTATAGCCATAAATTCTTGCGATTTCTTCAGCGATATCAGCCTTGCCCTCAATATCGTTTCTAAAGCTAGGCACTGTAATTTTACCATTTTCAACAATGAAATCAAGGCTTGTTAAATATTTTATCATATCACTTTCAGGGATATTGGTTCCAAGAAAGCTGTTTATCCATTCAGGCTTAAAATCAACAACTTTAGGTGTTTTGTCAATATAATCCTCATCAATGATTCCGCCGACAATTTCTCCCGCACCAAGCTGTTCAACAAGTTCAAATGCTCTGTGTAAAGCAACTAAGGCACTGTTTTTATCCAAGCCCTTTTCAAATCTTGCACTTGCATCAGTACGCATACCAAGCTTTTTAGCTGTTTTTCTGATGGATACAGGGTCAAAATATGCAGACTCAAATACAACGGTATTTGTATCGTCCATAATTCCGCTGTATTCACCACCCATTACACCAGCAACACCGATTGGTTTATTTGCGTCAGCAATTATAAGCATATCATCGGAAAGTATGCGTTCAATGCCATCAAGGGTTGTTATCTTTTCGTTGTTTATTGCATTTCTGATTTTAATTTCAGCACCATCAACATATCTTAAATCAAAAGCATGCATTGGCTGTCCGTATTCAAGCATAACATAGTTTGTGATATCAACAAAATTATTGATGGGACGAATACCACTTGCTCTTAAACGCTCCCTCATCCAACGAGGAGATGGCTCTATTTTTACATTTTTAACAAGCCCAGCACAGTAACGCTTACACAAATCCTTGTTTTCAATAGTTACCTTTAAGCTGTCGATTATATTTTCTGAATTTGCAGAAAAGCTAGGAGTTTTAACGGTATATTCAGTACCAAATGTGGCTGCAGTCTCTCTTGCAAGGCCAATTACAGATAAGCAGTCAGGCCTGTTTGAGGTGATTTCAAATTCAACAGAGGTATCATCCAAGCCTATTGCAGACTGAATATCTTGTCCTATTTTACAATCCTCCTGAATTATGAAAATTCCATCTTCAATAGCATATGGGAAGTCATGTGTAGTAAGGTTCAACTCACCAAGTGAGCAGAGCATACCATTGCTTTCAACACCACGCAACTTGCCCTTTTTAATTTTTTTGTCACCTGGAAGAGTTGCACCATCAAGAGCGACAGGAACAATATCACCTGCTTTAATATTAGATGCACCTGTGACAATTTGAATAGGATCACCCTTGCCGACATCAATCTGACATATAAGTAGATGGTCGGAGTTTTCATGAGGTGCAACGGAAAGAATTTTTCCAACAACAACATTAGAAATCTCTTCACCCTCAACTGTATAGCCTTCAACCTTTGAACCGCTCATTGTCATACCATGACAGAATTCCTTTATGGGAATATCTTTTTCTATATAATCTGAAAGCCATTTCATAGATAAATTCATAAGTCTTCCTCCTAAATTCTATATGCAATAATGAATCTAATTAAAACTGCTCTAAAAATCTTAAATCATTCTCGTAAAGCAGACGCATATCGTTAATATTGTATCTTCTCATAACAATTCTTTCTAAGCCAAGACCGAATGCGAATCCAGAGTAAATCTCGCTGTCGATACCACAGCCCTCAAGTACTTTAGGGTGTACCATACCAGCACCAAGAACCTCGATATATCCTTCGTTTTTGCAGACACGACAGCCCTTTCCTTGACAGTTAAAGCACATAACATCAACCTCTGCACTGGGCTCAGTGAAAGGGAAGTGGTGTGGGCGGAGTCTGATTTTATAATCATCGCCGTAAAGACGCCTCATAAGTGTTTCAAGTGTACCCTTTAAATCAGCCATAGTTATGCCCTTATCCACAACAAGTCCCTCAATCTGATTAAAAAGAGGGGAATGTGTTGCGTCAACTGCATCAGAGCGATAAACTCGTCCAGGAGAAATTACTCTTATAGGAGGCTTTTGGTTTTCCATTACATGAACCTGAACGGAGGATGTTTGTGTACGGAGAAGAATATTATCTGTTATATAGAATGTGTCCTGAGTATCCCTTGCCGGATGGTCCGGAGGCAGGTTTAACGCCTCGAAGTTATAGTAATCGTATTCAACCTCAGGGCCGTCAGCAATGCTATAACCCATACCGATAAAGATTTCCTTAATTTCATTTGCAACGATTGTAAGAGGATGCAGCTTTCCGATTTGTTTTGTTTTGCCAGGCAAGGTAATGTCAATCGTTTCGTTTTTTATTGCATTATCCTGTTCAATTTGCTTTAATGCCTTTAGCTTTTCGGAAATGGTATTTTCAATATCTTCACGAACCTTGTTTGCAAGCTGTCCGATGATAGGGCGTTCTTCAGCGGATAGCTTACCCATTTGCTTTAAAATAGATGTTATCTCACCCTTTTTGCCAAGATACTTGACTCTTAACGAATCAAGTCCCTTGATATCATCGCAGGAAAGAATTTCTTCCTTAGCCAATGACTCAATCTTTTCTAATTGCTGTTTCATTTAACCACCTCATAAATATAATTGTAAATCATAAAATAAAAAAGTCCTGCCCAAACAGGACAAGACAAATCTTGCTTAAACCACCCATTTTCCAAAGGCAAACACCCTCTTGTCTTTAACGCAGACTTTACGTCACAGCTTACAATTCCTTATTAATGGAACTTAGGCATAGCCACTCGTGAGTGAACTTCAACATTTAAACATAATAGGACTGCTTACAGCCAATGACAATCCCTCTCTGGAATATGCAAAAAAATGTTTACTCTCTCAGTCATCGTGTTATAGAATAAGTATATACAATTTTCAATAAAAATGCAAGTGTTTCTTATTGAAAATTTAAAAAAAATATGATATAATTGTAAAAAGAAAAACTTGAAGGATAAAAAAGGATATTGATAAGATAATATTGAAAAAAGAAAGCGCTTGTTGTAGGTCGGTGTGTATCTTTTAATAGCTTTAGAAAGTAAATTATGCTAAGGATGTTTAATAGTATCCGATGAAATTTATGAAAATGAGTACTATGCTGAATTTTATCATAGAAAATATGGGAGTCAATGCTTATTTTTTCAGCTGAAAAAGTATTGGAAAGCATTAAGCCGTATCTATTAGGGAGAATGAGATTATAATGCGTGTAGGAATTGATATAATTGAAGTTGAACGCATAAAAAGGAGCATGAAAAACAGCCGTTTTTTAAGCAAGGTTTTTTCAAGAGAGGAGTTAGAGCTTTTTGAGCAACGCAGGTATAATCCTGAAACTATTGCTGGAAGGTTCTGCGTTAAGGAGGCTTTTGGAAAAGCCTTAGGAATAGGTGTGAGGGAGTTTGAATTGAATGAAGTGGCAACGCTTAACGATGAGCTTGGAGCGCCATATATAGTTTTAAAGGGGAAAGCGTTGGAGATAGCTGGAGATAAAAATATATCGGTCAGCATAAGTCATACAAAGGAATATGCTACTGCGATAGTCATAATATACTGAGGTAATACTGCTGCTTAAATAATAGGCAGCTTTTTTATTAGGAGGGCTTTATGAATTTAGTTACACCAAAACAAATGAGAGCTTTGGAGGAGCTTTCTGATAAAAATAATTTATCCTATGGACAGCTTATGGAGAATGCTGGCTTATGCCTTGCTAGGGAAATTGAAGAGATATATTGTAAATCAGCTTTAAGTGGGAAGAAAATCATCTTTTTATGTGGTAATGGAAATAACGGTGGGGATTGCTTTGTGGCTACAAGACACCTTATTAATCAGGGCTTTGAGGTTGCAATTGCACTTTTATATGGTATGCCTAAAACTGAGATTGCGTTGAAAGAATTTACAAAGATTAAGGATAAGAATGTGTCTATTATAGCAGAAGATATTCAGATTATGGATACCATAAATCACGCAGATATGGTCGTTGATGGAGTGTTCGGAACGGGTTTTCGTGGTGAGCTTGAGAATAGACTAAAAAAAATATTTGCAGTTAAAACTGCTGCAATAAGGATTGCAGTTGATGTGCCAAGTGGGGGAAATTGTGCTACAGGGGCTGTTTCTGATGGGGTATTTACAGCTGATTATACAGTCTGCTTTGCTTATAAAAAGTTTGGAATGGAGCAATATCCTCTAAAGGAGGTATGCGGAAATATTATAGTTGTGGATATTGGCATACCTAAAGGTTATTATGATACGCTTGAATTTCCTATAAAGGTGATAGATAAGGAGCTAGTTTCAGGGATTATTCCTAAAAGAAAAACTGATTCACATAAGGGCAATTTTGGACGCCTGCTCTGCATTACCGGTAGTGAGCAAATGACCGGTGCAAGCATTATGGCCTGTGAGTCTGCCGTGCGTTGTGGTGTAGGATTGCTTACAGTAACCTCATCAATAAGGACTGCTAATTCAATTTTAACAAGAGTACCTGAGGCAATGATTTTATCTATGGAAACTGATGAAAATGGATTCTATCTTGAAAAAAACTTTGACAAAATTATTGAGCAAAGTAATAAGGCTACTGCAGTTTTAATTGGTTGTGGGCTTGGTGTTACCGATGAAACAAAAAAATTAGTCAGAGAAGTAATAAAAAACATAAGATGTCCTATAATTTTAGATGCTGATGGTATAAACTGTATGGTGGACTGCATAGATATTATAAAGGACAACAAGTCGGAGGTTATTATTACACCTCATCCTGCCGAATTTGCAAGGCTTATCGGTTGTAGAACGGAGGAGGTTCAGTCCGATAGACTTGCATCAGCAGCTGGCTTTACAAGGGAAAGTAATGCTACATTGGTGCTGAAGGGGGCAGGAACGATTGTGGCTGTTTCCGATAAAGCCTATGTAAATATAAACGGAAATCCAGGAATGAGTAAAGGGGGAAGTGGGGATATATTAAGTGGAATGATTGCTTCATTTGTTGCACAGGGAATTAAGTCTGAACAATCAGCAATTTTAAGTGTTTATATGCATGGCAGGGCTGGAGACCTGGCAGCAACCAAGTATTCTCAGCAGGCTATGCTTCCAACGGACATGGTGCAGGAATTACCTTACCTGTTTAATGAACTGGAAATGAGTAATTGATGTTGTGGAATGTCATTTCAAAATTAAGGAGAATCTGCAAAAGTCAAGGATTGTAAAAAGATAAATTAATACCGAAAACGGAGAATGGAGCTTTTTATGAAAAGGATTTTTGCATTGATGTTAGTGGTAATCAGTATTCTTACTTTGTCTGCTTGCGGCAAGGTTGGGAAAGTAAAAAAGGAAATTAAGCCTAAGCTTGACAGCTCTTTTTCATGTAATGTCAAGATGAAGTACGGCGATCTTCTTTCAGAGGCAGAGGTAAAGCGATTTGGAAACGGTGCGTGGGAGGCATATTTCTCACAACCAAATACATTAGCTGGAGTAAAGCTGATGTTTATGGATGATGAGGTAACAGCATCATATAAGGGATTAAGCTTTTCTGTACCAAAATCTGCGTTACCGATAAAGTCCATGATGAGCAATTTATTTAGCATTATTGACGAAACAGCAGCTAAGGATACCATTGAGGTAATTAATGATAAAGAGTATATGGTTATTGAGGGCAGAACTGAGCAGGGTGATTATGAAATCAAGCTAGACAAGGAAACAGGGCTGCTTAACTCATTTGAAATGCCAAATTTAGATTTAGTCATTGAGTTTAGCGACTTTGCATTTGGTGGAATTGGAACTGATATAACAGGAAGTGATATTACTTCTGAAATATCGGATGAGGAAACATCAATGGGCGAAACGGATATGATGGAAACAACAGATGGTATGGAAACAATCGCTGAAACTGATGAAAAAGTGACAACTGCGCAATAAAATAACAAAAGGTGCTATCATTTAATGACAGCACCTTTTTTATATCAGATATCGAACATTTTTAAAATCTCATTTTTAGATTTTACTCCTATGGAGGTTTCAGTAAGCTCTCCGTTTTTAAAGACTACAAGTGTTGGAATACTCATAATGCTGAATTGGGATGCAAGCTCCCTTTCTTCATCAACATTAACAGAACAAACCTTAATATCCTCGCTGTACTCTTCACCGATTTCTTCAATAATAGGGGATAGCATTCTGCATGGACCACACCAAGCAGCCCAAAAATCAATTAGGACAGGTTTATTTGACTTGAGAACCTCATTCTCAAAATTATTTTTTGTTAATACAGTAACCGACATATTTATACCTCCTTATATTCACTTTAACACCATTATAACCGTAAAATTGCGTTATTTCTGTAACTGAGTTACATATAAATAATACATATTATAATCTATTTAAATAATATTATTCATGGTGCTTAATTAGGCCTATTAATTTTGTAATTTCTAGCACAACAACAGGAGTTATTGAAAGTCCTAGTACAATTAAATACATAAATGGTTTGAGTAGAGTTAAGCCAAATACATTTGCGATTGGTGGAACAAGTGATACTAGGAGAACGAGTATCAGAGAAAGTAATGCTGCACCGCTTAAATATTTGTTGGTGAATGGTCCTATTTTGAAAATAGAACGGTTAGAACGCATATTGAACGAGTGAAATACCTGAGTCAGAGCCAAAGTCATAAACGCCATTGTTCTGCCAGTTGCTATATCCTTTGAATATTTCCAGCCAAAGAAGAATGCAAATAGAGTTAATAATGCGAACATAAGACCTTGAAAAACTATTCGGATACCTAATCCGTTTGCAAAAATGCTTTCATTCTTTTGCTTTGGTTTTTTATTCATTATATCCTTATCAACAGGCTCCATGCCTAAAGCAATTGCAGGTAGGCCATCTGTTACAAGGTTAATCCATAGCAGCTGTGTTGAAAGCAAAGGAGATTCATGCCAGATAAGCATTGAAAAAAATACAGTAAGAATTTCTCCAATATTTGTACCTAAAAGGAATGCAACAACCTTTTTAATATTATCGTAAATGCCGCGACCTTCCTCGACAGCCTTTACAATTGTAGCAAAATTGTCATCAGTTAAGGTCATATCTGCTGCACCCTTCGCAACATCGGTACCTGTAATACCCATTGCACAACCAATATCAGCAGCTTTAAGTGCAGGTGCGTCGTTAACACCATCTCCTGTCATGGAAACGACTTCACCCTTTGCCTGCCATGCTTTAACTATTCTGATTTTATCCTCAGGAGATACTCTAGCGTAAACGGAAATATTTCTTACATTTTCACTTAGTTCCTCATCAGACATTGCCTGGAGTTCAGCGCCCGTAATAGCTTTATCGCCATCCTTTAAAATACCTAATTCTTTAGCAATTGCAGATGCAGTAACAATATGGTCACCCGTAATCATAACAGGCTTAATCCCAGCCCTTATACAGGTAGCAACAGCATCCTTTGCCTCCGCTCTTGGAGGGTCAATCATTCCAACAAGCCCCATGAAGATTAGACCGTTTTCAAGTTCATCTGTGGTAGGTTCAGCTGAAAGGGTATCGATTTCCTTATAGGCAACTGCAATAACCCTAAGAGCGTCTTTACTCATATTTTCGGCAACTTCCTTTGCCTTCTCAATATTGCCGCTGATACATTTGCCGACCAAAACATCAACTGCACCTTTTACAATTACCACTGTTTTACCATTGATATTGTTAACGGTTGTCATTAGCTTTCTGTCAGAATCAAATGGGAGTGTAGCAAGTCTTGGAAACTTCTGATTTAACTCCTCCTTGCTCATACCATTTTTATATGCAGCAAGCACTATTGATGTTTCAGTAGGGTCACCTAGATGCTTTTCATCTCCATTATCAAAAACAACGGAACCATCGCTGCAAAGAGTTGCATGCATAAGCAAGTTTTTTATCTCATCAGAATTTTTGTCACTGATTTGCTCAATGTTACCTGTCTTATCCTCATAAGCAGTAACCAATGTCATTCTGTTTTGCGTAAGGGTTCCTGTTTTATCAGAGCAGATTACAGACGCACTTCCCAATGTTTCAACAGCAGGAAGTCTTTTTATAATCGCATTTTGCTTAACCATACGCTGAACACCGATTGATAAAACAATGGTAACGATTGCGGGCAGTCCCTCAGGAATTGCTGATACTGCAAGTGATACAGAAGTCATAAAGATATCCATAAGTGATATTTTGTTAAGCAGACCGATAACAAATATAATTGCACAAGCTGTCAATGCTATAATACCAAGATATTTACCTAATGCCGCTAGTCTTTGCTGAAGGGGAGTCTGCACTTCCTTTTCTCTTTCAAGCATACCAGCGATTTTACCCATTTCAGTATTCATGCCTGTTGAAGTAACAACAGCAGTTGCTGTTCCGTAGGTTATACTGCAACCTGAGTAAACCATATTAGTTCGGTCACCAATTGGAGCATTTTCAGCAACAATCTCTTTTGCGTTCTTTTCAGAAGGAACGGATTCACCAGTTAAAGCTGATTCCTCAGATTTCAATGATGAGGAGGTGAGTAGTCTTGCGTCAGCAGGAACAAAATCTCCTGCCTCCAGCTTAATTATATCGCCCTTGACAAGTTTTGATGCGTCAATGATTTCCTCCTTGCCATTTCTTATTACCCTTGCATGAGGGGCTGAAAGATTCTGTAATGCCTCTAAAGCCTTTTCGGCCTTATTTTCCTGTATTACACCCATAAGTGCATTTAGGAATACGATTAGCAGAATAAGTGATGGCTCAAAGAATTCCTTTGGATTCTTCTCATAAATTGCAATTGCAAATGAAATGATAGCAGCTGCAATCAGGATTAAAATCATTACATCTTTGAATTGAGCAATAAAGCGTTGGAATAAAGTTTTTTTCTTTTTTTCTTTCAAAACATTTTTTCCATCTTGCTTAAGCCTTTCTTCCGCCTCGCTACTGTTTAAACCAGTTTGCTCATTTGTATTGAGCACTTTCAAAAGCTCCTCTTGATTAATGCTGTGTGATGTCAATTTTATTCCTCCTATTAGTATTTTATGATATTATGCCCAGATAGAGCCTTGATATAAAAAAGACTTTTATCAAGACATAATAGCCTTGATAAAAGTCTTGCTTATTGCTTATATTAGTGCGGATTTAATAATCGTGTTGACGCCCTAAAATAACACCGAAACGGTGCAAGCTACTCCCTCTTATCTGCAATAATTATATATTATAGGTTCCAATTTGTCAAGGATAATTATAAAAAATTTTATGTCAATTTGGTTAAAAAAAGTGAATATTTTTTTTATAAGATTTATAGCTCACCATTTTTCTTTTTAATATGGCGAATATCGTTTCCAATGAACTTCAGATAATCATACATAGCAAAAAGCCTTGAAACAAGTCGTGGCTCATACTTGCTTTCCAATTCCTGTGGGGTGAGGTTTGTGTTTATTATAGTGGGCAAGCCCTTGTTCAACCTTGTGTTAACGATATTGTATATAGTTGAAACATAAAAGCTGGTATCGTGTTCAGAGCCTAAATCGTCAAGGATTACAAGGTCAGCGTCAAGAATAAGCCCGAGTGTGTCTGTGCCAGAGGTATCACGCCCAAAATGTTCCTTTTCAATTTGTCGCAGATAATTTATTATCGAGTCATAAAGCACTTTATATCCCTTTTCAATAACCTTTTCTGCTATGGATAGGGATAAATGAGTTTTACCAAGTCCAGTATTTCCAAGCATAAAAATGCTTTTTGAATTGAGTGAAAACTCATATGCATACTTCATACAATAGCTTAAAACATGGGACATTGCCTCATAGCAGTTTGTTCCGTCAGAGGTAATAATATTTTTGTAGTAGTCCAGTTTGAAGGTTTTGAAGCTACATAGCTTGATTTGGGAGTGTGAATTTAATACCTTGACCGATAGCTCACGAATCAGTTCTTGAAGGCATTTGCATCTTGAGTTCTGAACAAAGCCTGTATCACTGCAAATTTCGCAGGTGTATTTTATATTGAGAAAATCTCTAGGAAAATTGTTTTGAACAAGAAGATTTTCAACCATGTCCTGTGCCTGAAGGTTTCTAATCTTCAGCTCTTCCAAGCGTTTATTCATATCATCGCCACCGGCTTTTATTATATTAAAAAGCTCAAGGCTTGTATTGGCAAGCTGTCGATTAATTTCAACTATCTCAGGAATTTTTTCCTCTGCGATTTTATAATTGTTTTCATAATTCTGTTTTGCATCAAGTCTTCTTTTTGCAATAATGTCAATGGCTCTTTCGTAAATATTTGAATCAGGCAAGGGTTACCCTCCATTCATTGTTTTATTCAGATTAACAGCGAGAGAATCAAGGTCATTTAAATCATAGGATTGTTCAGGCTTATTTTTGATTTTTTTAGAATTTGGTATTTTTAAATCGTATTCATCAACCTTATCTCTAGTAATAAGCCCGTTGTCATACCAATTTTCAAGTATGCGGTTTATGTACGGGAATGAGCATTTGTCAATGCTGTCAATGGTTTTTTCGTAGGCATATTCAATAAGGTCAATACTATATCCCTTTTCTATCCATAGGCTGATAAATTCGTGTTGTTTTGGTGTTGGCTTTCGTTCAATCTGCAATACCTTCAAAACCTTGCTTGTAAAGCTATTCAATTCTTGTAATCGTTTTATTTCAGCCTGTGCTGCTTCAAGAGTGTTTATATCATTTTCCTGCCATGAAATAGCAATAGTTTCTAAGTAGTGCATATTCCTTTTATCAATAGAAATGCAGTATTCAAGAAGCATTAGTATGACATCAGCTTTAAGTCCAAGATATTCGTAAATCCAGATAAGTGAACGCTGTTCAGTATATGTAAGCAAATTACCGAGAGATATTTCAGCCATAGAGAACAAGGCTTTTATTTCAGGTGAGGTATCAAGCTTTTCTGATATTTCTGATGGGGAAATTGGATAACCTGAACTAGAGCGTTGTGTAAATTTCTTGTTTTTTTCAACTACCGCAGCAGTATTATCATGCTTTATTGCTGTATCAATATCGTTGAGCAATACAGGAGCATTTACAGTATTAATTTTATTTTGAACATCGGGCAGAGGGGTAAATTTGCTGTCGGGCCCATCTGTTTTACATAAAATACCAACCTGTTCCCAAAAGCAGAATGCCTCCTCAACATTTTCAGCAGATATTCCGAGTGCTTGTGCAATATAGGATATATCGTAGTTCTGGTTATTATTTCTAAGCATAAACAACAGAACCTTTAGAGAGGCACCGGTAGCAAGTTTAATATAATTATCAACAACACTTGATGGAACAGCAAAAACAGAATTCCAATTTTCAAGCTTAACTATATATTCCATAAGACTCTCCCGTGAATGATTTTATTTTATTATAACATAAACATGCTAAAAAAGCACTACAAAAACCAAAATAAAAAACAAGACAGATTGAAACCTGTCTTGTTAATTAAAATAAATTGTAATTTTTTTAAAATAAACCGCCTTGCCGACCATATAGCATATAAAACCCGCAATAAGCAGGTGGGTATCCTCCTGTAAGTCTCACGCTCCCTTCGTCCACTATTAAAGTGGGAGGTCTGCAATCCTCAATACAGAGTTAGATTCCCTTTATATATGTGTTGGATTATATAATAACTATATTACCGCGAACAAGGCAGAATGCTTTTTGCTTCTAGATGTATTATAGCATAGCAAATAAGAAAAATCAATAGGAAAATAATTAAATTTTAGTGACAACAATCGCAATCGTCATCTTCACATTCGCAATCATCGTCATCAAACATTGCTTCAAGTCTTTGTAGGAAAATTGATCCGATTTTTTCAAACTCATCATCGTCGTCGATAGATACTAGCGTTTCCTCGCCGTCTACCATATCAGATTTAAGAATAACCAATTCACCGTCGCTATTTAATAAATCCTCAGGCTTTGGAAGATAAGGCATGAGTGCAAAATAGCGTTGCTCATCAATTTCAAGCACATCCAATAATTCAAAAGTTTCTTCCTTACCCTCTTCATCGACTAATGTATAAAGATCTGGTGTATAATCTAAATCAGGCATTATAATCTCCAATCCGCCGAATATGGCAACATTATTTTCATTTTTAAACATTTAAACATTTAAATTTAATAATTAAATCTTTAACTTTCTTATTGTACAATATAATTAAACAAAAGTCAAGATAAAAAATGTTAACAGAATATTAAACAAAATAATTGAAAAAAATTTAGAAAAAACTATTGACAAATAACAAATTACATGATATTATATAGACACAGAAACAAAGTCGAATACTTAAACAATATGCAGACTATAGAAAGTAAAGGTTTGCAGTGCTTGAAAAAATACTTAAAGCGAATTTTGAAAATGAGCTTATATACGGTTAATGAACAAAAGTCTGGTACTGCTTAAGTAGAGAGATTCAAGTTTCTGAAGGTTTCTGCTAGGGGTTTAAGAATCAGTTGGGGATTCTTCGGCAGGAATAGTATTTTAAAGGAGGCGAGTCCGGTGGACAATATAGGCGAACAACCAATAGAAGTCATCATTCATGACTCGTCAATGCTTCCAGCGTAGCTGGCTTACAGTTAAAATAAGAGGGAAAAATAAAGCTTAGCTTTAATTCCAGTTTTGCTTTTATTAAAAAGCTTCTGTTTAGTCGGTTACATAGTGAGTCAAGTCGTACTAATGAAACCTTGCTTGAATGATGGCTGTGATTTTAAAGATAACGGGTTTTATAGAGATTTAGGAAAATCTCAAACTAATGACCTATGGTCTTTAAATAGAAAGCAGTTTACATTGAAAAAGGTGGTACCAATGGACACTGACATGGGAATTATCTAACCTAAATTCTATGAAAGTAGTGATGCTTTATGAAATATCTTTATAGTAAAGTGTGGAAAACAATCTAGAAAGATGGGAGTGGTACCCATGGTGAAGCTTGTAGAATGATGAAAATCATTTAATTTAAAAAATATGAAAAAGGTGGTACCGATGT
>JAAYPV010000078.1 GCA_012519635.1 Clostridiales bacterium | reverse complement strand
AGCGCCGGAATGGACAATATAACAATTTCTGTTCAGACTACATCAGCAACCGCAGAGGAAAGTGCAGCTACAAGTGAAGAATTGAGTAGTCAGGCAGTTGCAACTCAAAATATGATTAGCAAATTTAAAACAAAATATTAATAATATTTATAAAATACAAGATAATAAACAGATAAGCTGTTAAAAAAGCTTTTATATGTCCTTTATGGCACCAGAATTGAGTGTATATTTTTTCTTGTGGACCATTTAATACCTTAGATATATATAAAATATTAATACTTTACATTTTAGTTTTAATTATTTGAGTTTTTATTAACTTATCCTATAATTTTTTTTAATTCTAACTTTACATAATATTCACTTGATTTAATAGTTCTTTCAATACTGTGTGTTATACTACTTTCTGTTATGTTATTTCCGAACATGACTTTATACTAAAATTAATTGTTAAACAGGAGGATGAAAAAATGAGTATTGCACGCAGATTGAAAGTAGGATTTGCATCAATTACAATTATTTCAATAATAGTAGGCCTTTTAGGTACTATCGGTTTGTTATACACTAATAATAAATCAAGCCAAATGCACAAAGAAAGAACAATGCCTTTGGTTTACGCATTCGATGCAAATATGAATATGTTAAATTTAAGAATTAATGTTACAAATTCAATGCTTAACTCTCATGAATTTGAAACTGTTGAAAAAAACAAAAAGGAATTTGATGCATTATGTAAAGAATATTACCAAAATCGTGAGGAATATCAAAAAACTTTGATTAACAAAGAAGATATAGCTCTTTTTGAAGAGGCAAATGCAATTTTTGACGAGATTTATCTTCCAATGGCAAAAGAGGTTTTTGCTCTTTCATTGGAGGACAGATGGGAAGAGGCTATTGAAGTTTCAGCTAAGGTTACAGAACATGTCGATAAAATGTTTGAAAACTATAATATTTGTATTGACCACCGTCTGGAGGAGGTCGAAAAGTCTAATAAAGACAATACCAACATCTCACTTGCCTTAACAGTAATTCTTGTGATTGCAAATACTTTTGCTATAATTCTCTCACTTAACCTCGCAAAAAATGCTTCAATTAAAATATCAAATCCAATTTTAAAGGTTGTAGAAGCTGCTGAAAAGCTTGCTTTGGGAGATACTGAAATAAATATCAGAATAGACAGTAATGATGAAATCGGAAAACTTGCAAAAGCATTCAACAATATGGTTAACACAATAAAGGAACAGGTGAATGTTATTGAAAATATTAGTAACTCGAACCTTGACATTGACATTACCCCTCGTTCAGATAAGGACATTCTTGGTCATTCAATTAAGAAAATTATTGATGGCTTAAATCACGATTTCTCAAATATTCAAGACTCTGCACAACAGATTTCAGTTGGTTCTGAACAAATAGCAAGCGGTGCTCAAACACTTTCACAGGGTACAACTGAACAAGCAAGCTCAATTGAAGAACTTTCTGCATCACTCAATGAAATTGCAATACAGGTTAAGCAAAATGCTGATAATGTCAATATCGCTACGCAATATGTAAACGAAACTATTGATGTTATAATTAACAGTACTAACGAAATGAATAATATGCTTTCTGCAATGAATGATATTAATGCTTCATCAAATGAAATCGCTAAAATTATTAAGGTTATTGACGATATCGCATTCCAGACAAATATCCTTGCACTTAATGCAGCAGTAGAGGCTGCAAGAGCAGGTTCTGCTGGCAAGGGCTTTGCTGTTGTTGCTGATGAGGTAAGAAACCTTGCTCTTAAGAGTGCTGATGCTGCAAAACAAACAACATCACTAATTGAAAATTCAATCGAAACCGTTCAACATGGCTCAAGTCTGGCTGAAAAAGCTGCAAATACACTTGAAGTGGTTGCAACCAAATCCAATCTTGTAAGCGATACTATTAAAAAGATTCTGATAGCCTCAAATGAGCAAGCACAATCCATCGATCAAATTAATACTGGTGTTGAACAGATTTCCTCTGTTGTTCATACTAACTCAGCAACCGCTGAAGAAAGTGCTGCGGCAAGCGAGGAATTATCAGGACAAGCTAATATGCTTAAGAATCTTGTTGCAAATATTAGACTTAAAAATACAAACAATAGAAAATTCACAAATAACTCAAGCAGTTTTAATGCTCGTAAAATTGATTTAGGCGAAGATGATAAATATTAATTTTATTTGTAAATTTTCTCAATATAATAATATACTAAAATTTGGGTAGGTGAAACTATGGCAAGCTTTGAAGCAGGAATGGAAGGTATGGTGGAGGTTTTTATATACGAAAGCACCACTCTTCTTGAACAACTCGAACAAATTCTGATGAGAACTGAAAGCAATAATAGTTTTGACGATGAGGATATCAACGAAATTTTTCGTATAATGCATACAATCAAGGGTAGCTCCGCTATGATGGGGCTCTCAAATATGTCCGCTCTCGCACACAGCATGGAGGATATGTTCTTTATTATCCGCGAAGAAAAACCCTATATTATATCAATTCAAAATCTGTATGACTTAGTTTTTACAGCATCGGACTTACTAAAAGCAGAGGTTGAAATGATTCAGGAGGATAATTATACTCCAACAGATTTTAGTGAACATATTGGAAAAATAAAAGCATTTGTAGCTATTCTTAAAGATGGTAGCGTGACTGAGCCTGAACAAACAGCAGCTTCATCAGAGGATAACTCTGTCACAGAGCCAATAGCTGATGACTCTGATATGATTGCTGTTAGAGTGTTTTTCGACGATGATTGTGAGATGGAAAACCTTAGGTCACTTCTTCTTATCAAGAAAATAAAGGAAGACTGCCTGAAGCTTGAATATGAGCCTTCAGACATTGAAACAAACGCTGACTCAATAAAAACTATTATTGATAATGGCTTTCTTATTAAATTTAAACCTATTAATGACGAAAAATATATCCTTAAAACTATTGAGGATTCAGTCGGAGTAAAATCCTATGAGGTTATTGAGCATAATAACAATAACGCTGAAAATGCTGAAGCTTTGCCTGGTTTCATTGATTTGGAATCTAACACCGAAAGTTACACTGGCCTTACTGATGCAGAAAGTTCTGAATCTGCTGATGAGCCATTACAAGCTAAAACAGATACAACTGAACAAACTAAACCTATAACAAATGATTCCTCTGAAAATCTTGAATTACCCAAAAGTGCTGAGCAGATTAATAATCTTCTTGCAAAATCACAGGGCTCAAAAGGCAAGCAAAATCTCATAACTGTAAACCTTAACAAGCTAGACCAGCTACTTGATATGGTTGGTGAAATAGTTATTACAGAGGCAATGGTAACCTCAAGTGCCGACTTAAAAGGACTTAAGCTTGATAATTTTAATAAATCAGCAAGACAGCTTCGCAAACTGACTGATGAACTTCAGGATATCGTAATGTCAATACGAATGGTTCCCCTTTCAGGTGTATTTAACAAAATGACACGAGTTGTTCGTGACATGAAGGTTAAACTCAATAAAGATGTAAATCTTGTTTTTGAAGGCGAGGAAACAGAGGTTGATAAGGGTGTTATCGATAATCTGAACGACCCGTTGATGCATATGGTCAGAAATTCTATGGATCATGGCATTGAGGATGACCCACAAGAAAGAATCAAACTTGGAAAGCCCGAAAAGGGTACTGTTACACTATCAGCATATAATGCCTCCGGTGAGGTAATAATCGTTGTTGCTGATGATGGTGCTGGAATAAACACAAAAAAGGTTCTTGAAAAAGCAAAAAGAAATGGGTTGCTTACAAAGCCTGAGTCAGAATATACGGATAAAGAAATTTTCAATATGATTATGCTGCCCGGATTTTCTACAAATGAAGAAGTTACTGAATTCTCTGGTCGTGGTGTTGGAATGGATGTTGTTCGTCAAAATATTGAAAAAATTGGTGGCTCTGTATCCGTTGAAAGTAAGCAGGGTGTTGGCACCAGCTTTATTATTAAAATTCCACTTTCACTTGCTATTGTAGGCGGCATAGAAATTTCTGTCGGTCCATCAATCTTTACAATACCTATCAATTCCGTAAAGGAATCATTTAAATTAAACCAAAAACAACTCATTCGTGATATGTCGGGCAAGGAAATGGTCATGATAAGAGGCAAATGCTATCCTCTCATACGCTTGTATGAATTTTACGACTTAACTCCTAAATCCACTGATGTTTTTGATGGAATGGTTATTCTTGTTGAAGGTGGTGGAAAACAGGCCTGCCTTCTTGCAGATGAACTTATCGGTGAACAGCAGGTTGTTGTCAAGCCATTCTCACCTTTGCTAAACCGCTATAATGTAAAACAAAACGGAATGGCTGGATGCACTATTCTTGGCGATGGAAGTATCACTATTATCCTTGATATCAACAATATCATACAAGAGCAATAATATGGAGGTAATAAAATGAATGAAGATCTTTACAACGAATTGGTAGCACAATTCAACGCTGAGGGTGGAGAAATCCTGATGTTTACTGTTGACCGCATGCTTTACGGCATAGAAATTCATTATATTACTGAAATAATTGGAATACAGCCTATCACTATAATTCCGAAGGTTCCTAGCTTTATTAAAGGCGTTATCAACATCAGGGGAAAGGTTGTTCCCGTTATAAATGTACGAGCAAGGTTTGGTATACCTGAGGTTCCATACGACGACAGAACCTGTATTATTGTTGTTGAACTTGGGGAAATTGTTGTTGGACTTATTGTTGATAGAGTCAGAGAGGTAATTACTGTTAAACCAAACGAGATATGCTCAACTCCCGGCAATCAAAATAAATCTAACCAATTTATTCGCAGTATAATAGAATCCAATGATGAAATAAAACTGCTTCTTGATGTAAGGAAGCTTGTTATGGAGTGACAAAATGGAGCTTAAACTAAAGGATGACGAATTCATTCGTCTAGTAAGCTTTATGCGTGAAAATTATGGCATTAACCTTATAAAAAAGCGTGTGCTAATTGAAGGCAGGCTTTCTCATATTGTCCAGCAGAAGGGCTTTACTGACTATACCTCATATTTGAATAGCGTTTTTAACGATAAAACTGGCAAAGAAATGTCGACACTTGTCAACAGACTTACTACTAATCACACTTATTTTCTAAGAGAGCCCGAGCATTTTGAATTTATGAAGCAGGTCGTTCTCCCACATATTGAAGCTACTGTAAAAGATAAGGATGCACGAATCTGGTGTGCTGCATCATCTACCGGTGAAGAGCCATATACAATGGCTATGGTGATTGATGAGTATTTTGGAACCAAAAAGAAGAACTGGGACCTTAGGATTCTTGCAACCGATATTTCTACTGATGTCCTGGAAAAAGCAAGGAATGGTGTTTATTCTGAGGAGTCTGTCAACACTCTGCCCGCTCATTGGCGCAAAAAGTATTTTGTAAAGATTAACAATGATAACTATCGTGTATCTGATGAAATCCGAAAAGAGGTTGTTTTTAAGCAATTTAACCTCATGGATAATATTGTAATCAAAAAGCCCTTTGACCTTATTTCATGCAGAAATGTAATGATTTATTTTGAAGGAGATACAAAAAAAGAGCTTGTAAAAAGGCTTTATGATGCAACAAAAGACGGTGGATATCTGTTTATAGGGCATGCTGAAAGTATCCCCAGAAATTATTTCTATACTTATATTAAACCTGCTATATATCAAAAACAAAATTCTAAAATTAAATGACATAATATAATGACTATGCAGTATAATTAAAGTATCCGTAACTGGTGGTGATAATATGATTGACCAAAAAATAAGAGTACTAATCGTTGATGACTCAATACTTTTTAGGGAAACTCTTGCAAAGCTGCTTTCATACGGAAACACCATTGAAATCGTGGGAAAAGCAGGCGATGCCTTTGAAGCCAGGGATAAAATCCTTGAGCTTCACCCTGATGTAATGACACTTGATGTTGAAATGCCTAAGATGAATGGTATTCATTTTCTAAAAAAACTGATTCCCCAATATCCTATACCAACGGTTATTTGCTCATCAGCTCCAATTATGGCTTTGGACGCTTTGGATGCAGGTGCTGTTGATTATGTAAAAAAACCCGTCACAAAAACTCCCGATGATATGCAGGAGTTTGCTAATGAACTTAAAAATAAAATCATAACAGCCTCACAGGCAAAGGTGCGTAATATTATCAGACCGTCAACACGCTTACCGTCCATTGCTAACTTAGCTCGTGGCAGAAAAATTAATGACAATGTAGTAATTGCAATGGGAACCTCCACTGGCGGAACAGATGCTTTGCAAGTCGTTTTAAAAGATATGCCAGCACATTGCCCACCTATTATTATTGTTCAGCATATGCCTCCTGTTTTTACAAAAATGTTTGCTGAAAGACTTAACAAAATATGCACAATTGAAATAAAAGAGGCTGAAAACGGCGACCGCCTCAAAAATGGTTGCGCACTCCTTGCTCCCGGTGATTTTCAGATGGAGTTAAAAAAGGATTCTCAGGGCTATTATGTTAAAGTCTATCGCGGTGAAAAGGTTTCAGGGCATTGCCCATCTGTTAATGTCCTTTTTGACAGTGTTGCTAATGTTGCTGGCAAGCATGCTATTGGTGTTATTATGACTGGAATGGGCTCTGATGGTGCTACTGGTCTACTTAAAATGCGTAATGCAGGAGCATATACTATCGGGCAGAATAAGGAAACCTGTGTGGTTTATGGAATGCCTATGGTAGCACATAATATCGGTGCTTGCACCGTACAGGCTCCACTTGAAAAAATCAGTGAGGTCATTTGTAAAAAACTTTCTATGTGTGATTAAGCTATACAGAAAAGAGGAATAATATGAGTAGTATTTTAGATAGATTTGAAGAAAAAGAAGGGGATATAAGCTTAGATCCTGAAAAATATCTTACCTTCTTAGTTGACAATCAGTATTATGCCTTTCCGATTAAGGATGTCCGTGAAATTATTGAGATTCAACACATTACGCAAATACCTGAATTTCCATCCTATGCAAAGGGAATTATAGACCTGCGTAATAATGTTGTTCCTGTCATTGATGTCAGACTTCGTTTTTACAAGCCTGAAATAGATTATACAGAGCGAACCTGCATAATAGTTCTTGATATAAAGAATATACAGGTCGGTTTCATCGTGGATACTGTTGATGAAGTCATTGATATTAGCAAGGATAATATTTCATCCGCACCCGCAATAACCACCGACAGAAGTACCAGATTTATTGAGGGAATTGGGCGTGTAAATTCTAAAATAATCATGATACTTAACGCATTAAAAATGCTTAACGAAGAGGATTTAGAAGCATTTGAATTTATGAATAACAAATAAAAGAAGCCGTAAAATCGACATTTTAATGATTTTACGGCTTATATATTTAAATTTATTTTGAAAGGCTAAAGTACAATTAATCTGCTTGATGCAGTCTTAACCTTCATCTCACCTGTCTTTACATCAAAGAATACTGTGCGTCCGAAATTCTGACCCGTATCCTCTGCTACTATTTTTATCCTGTTAGCAGAGAGAACTTTTTTTACTGCCTCAACATTCCTCTCTCCTATATTAAATGTATTAATCTGAGTCTGAAACATCTGTGCCCCACCAGCAATTTTTGCAATAATATTGGCAAGCACCGCACCATTCCTCACCATCATTTGTATCAATTCAACAATTCCTGTGTCCGCATATCTTCTAAGATTTGTAGAAACAGTATCGCCTGCCTCCTTGCTATACGGCAACATTATATGTGCAAGTCCACCAATATCATTATTCTTATCAAGCAAACATATCCCCACACATGAGCCTAAAGCATATGTAACAAGGACATCAGGAGCTTTGGCAATATTAAGGTCAGAGATACCTACATTAATCATTTTACTCATATCAGATGCCTACTCCCAACTTTTTGAATAACAGGTTCAATGAATCCAACTCAGGAACAAGTATCATATTACTGTTAACCATATCATTACCTATTCCAAAAGAGTCCTCAATAAATAAAACCTTATCACCAATGCTTGCAAACTCAATTGCAGGAACACTTAAAATCGCTCCAGCCATATCTACACATATTGAAGGTGTGGATAAGGTTATTTTAAGACCTGTCATGCTTGAGAGTGCTCTTGCATATGCTCCAGCCATAATATTCCCAATTTCATTAAGTGCAGACTTATCCATCTCATTAATTTCTAATGCAGATTTAAATTCCTTACCAAAAAAAGTCTTAAGAACAGTTGCTACAAACTTGTCCTCAAAGATATAAAGTATCATGCCCTCTATTCCTTCTATTAAGCGAATAAGAACTCCTGTAACAATATTTTCAGCTCCGCCAATAAACTGAACTGATTCATTAAAATCAAGAATTCTTACTCTTGGAACATTAATACTTATTTCTTTTCCGACAAGTGTAGCTAATGAAGTAACTGCGTTGCCTGTACCGATATTTCCAAGCTCAGTAAGTACATCAACATGCATGGAGTTTAAATCTCCGATATTATTTAAAGTCATTACAAAGCTCCTTTCTATTTGAAAATACCTATACAGACTATAAATATTATTACTAGCTTAGAATTTTATTTACAATCTGAAGAATTCTTTCAGGCTTAAATGGCTTTACAATAAAGTCCAATGCTCCTAATTTAATTGCCTCAACAACCATTGACTCCTGTCCCATTGCTGAACACATTATTATTTTAGAATTAGGATCCATTGCCTTAATATCCCTTAGTGCATCAATTCCAGATTTATTCGGCATTGTTATATCCATTATGATAAGGTCCGGCTTTTCATCCTTATACATATTACAAGCAATTTCACCATCGGCAGCCTCAATAATATTAGTGTATCCATTTTTATTTAATGTGTCTTTTAACATCATTCTCATAAATGCTGCATCATCTACTAATAATATTTTCTTTTCCATTTCAATTACCCCTTACTTCCTAAGCTATCTAATAGTTTGGATTTTACAATCTCTGTAATCCTGACTGCAAAATTATCGTCAATTACTACAACGTCACCTCTGGCAATAAGATTACCATTTACTATAACATCCACTGGAGATTCCGCTGATTTATCAAGCTCAACCACTGTTCCTTTTGAAAATTCAAGAATGTCCTTTACCTTTCTCCTTGCGGAGCCAATCTCTATTGAAACATTTAAAGGAACACTTAATAATAATTTTAGATTATCAGCCTGTTCTTTGGAAAGCCCTTCTTCAGCAACACGCTTTAACAATATATCATTAATGCTCATTTCTCTATCAACCTGTGGGGGTGGGCTTTGTATCCCTGCCTCCCTGCTAATATCGGGCTGCGATGCGTTGTTGGGAACTGTTTGAGTCGTAGCTGCTACTGGCTCTTGTTTTGCCTCAACAGCAGGTGCCTTTGCCTCATTAGGATTGTCAATTGTGTTACCGTATCCAGCCAACATTTTTTCTGCCATCTCATTTGCCAAATTAAGTGAAAGTATTGTTACAAACTCACTTTTTATAACACCTTCAATAGTAAGGTCAAATGATATTGTACAAACATATTCTTCAGGGTCCTTTGAATAAGAAGTCCATAATTCACCATCACCCTCTGAAATCAGTGCAGTAGGTGTGGATATATCTATCGGTGTATTAAAAATCTCTGACAAAGCAGTAGCGGATGCACCCATCATCTGATTCATTACTTCCGATACTGCTGAAATATTAAATTCATCAAATTCAAAATCATCTGTGACAACCAAAGGCAAGCCCATAAGCTGATTCAGCATCAGCTGCACATCGCTTTGTTTTAAAACTAATAGCGATGAACCCGAAACGCCTTTTAAATATTCAATTATAACATGTACTGATGGTTCAAGATCGGGAAAAGAAAGTTCCTTAACCTGACCTATATTAACCTTTGGTGTAGTAATCCAGACCTTAGCATTAAGCATGCCTGAAACAGCAGTTGCTGCTGAACCCATAGTAATATTATGAATTTCACCTATGGCGTCCCTTTTCATTTCATTAAAATCATTTATGGTTACATTCGACATGACTATTCCTCAATTCTTATATATATTATCTATCTTAATTGCTTTTCTATTATTATTTACACCAACTTTTCCATCAAACCATAAGTTATTATTAATTTTTACTGCCGCATTGCCCGTTATTGGCATGTTCAAAGGAATTATATCATCTGGCTGTAATGTCAATATATCAGCAAGTGATATCTGAGTTTCAGCAAATACAACATCTATTTTCAGATATGAATTATTTATTCCCTTTAATATACCCTCTCGCCTTTTTTCCTCTCTTGCTGTATCATAACGCTTTAATCCTTGAGAGTACTGGTCATTAAACTTGCTCATTACTGTTTCCATATTTACAGCAGGCAGACTAATTGTAATAATATTTGTTACCTCCTTTATTTCGACCTCTAAGGTAACAAGTACAATTACTTCATCAGGTGCAATGGACTGGCTGGCTCTTGCATTAGTTTCAATCCCTAAAAGTTTAGGGTTTATCTCAAGATAGGGTGCCCATGCCTCCTTTAAAATATTAGCCATCTTTTCCATTACAGCCTTCATAATGCCTATTTCAATCTCAGTAAAATCACGATTAATTTCAATATATGGACCATCTCCGCCAAGCAGCCTATCTATAAGCGAAAAAGTAATTGAATTGGAAAGCTGTATAATACAGCTTACATCCATAACATCATCATCGTCTATTCCAAGATCAACCGTTCCCATGATTACATGGTCGGGAAGTGCATTGTTAAATTCATAATATCGCTGCTCCTCAATCTGCAAGACCTTTACCTTACAGTGAATTCGTGTATTGCTTGTAAGGAACGATGAAAGAAGTCGTGAATACACTTCATATATATCATTTATTATCTTAAGACGTTCTTTAGTGAATTTCTTTGGCATCTTGAAATCATAGGCTTTTACCTTTTTATCATTTACACTATCACCTATATTTTCAAACGCTTTTGTCCCTTCTGCACTAAAGCTGCTCAACAATGCATCTATCTGACTTTGAGAAAGAACTTCTGACATCATTTTCCCTTCTTTCATTTAATATCCTATTTATCTTAATGTGAAAAATTACAATTTCATCAAGAAATATAATCTTTATTCTAATTTCAATATTATATCACATTCGAGTTAAAATTCTATGCCTTAAAAGTTAATATTTAATTGACTAATGGTGAACATTAAAATAAATCTGTTAAATTATCAATTTGTTTATTGACTTATAGGTAAATCTGGGTTATAGTGGATTTAATTAATACTGTTCTTTTCGGCGCTGTTTCCTTAACTCACTCCGCCTTGCACCC
Source organism: Clostridiales bacterium (assembly GCA_012519635.1). Lineage (GTDB taxonomy): Bacteria > Bacillota > Clostridia > Oscillospirales > Ruminococcaceae > JAAYPV01. Next base: position 3,289 of record JAAYPV010000078.1, on the reverse strand, counting down.
GCATTCCATTCAGCCTGTTCCTCCTCAGTTTCAAGTATAAGCTTCGGAACAGCTACTGGATTCTCATTCTCATCAAGTGCAACCATAACTAAATAAGCTATGTTAATCAGCTTCCTTTCACCTAAAAGATTTTCAACAAATGTTTCAACCTTAATTTCCATAGAGGTATTGCCTACATATGTTACGCATCCACGCAGTACAATCAAATTATTTACATATGCAGCCTCTTTAAATTGCAAATTATCAATTGAAACCGTTGTCACATTCCTATTTGAATGTCTTCTCGCAACAACAGCAGCTACTATATCAATCCATTCAACTAGTTTACCACCAAACAGCCTGTCATAACCATTAATTTGTTCTGGCATTATAATTTGCACATGCTCTGTTTTTGAATCGCTGACTCTCTTTGCAGACAGCTTTTCCATAATTTTACCCACCTTCTATTTATGTTTGTTTAAACGCTATTATGTATATAGTATGCCACATATCTTTATAATTTGCAATTAACCCAATTTTTCTATATTTTAAAGTTTTTCTGATTTTGTTGTAAATGCAACGGACTTTATTATGTTTTTATATTATACTCAATTTGCAAGGTAATAAAAAACACAGAATATGAAAGGAAGATTATTATGAAAAGAAAAATAATTAAAATAGACCCTGAAAAATGTATTGGTTGTGAAATTTGTGTAAATACTTGCCATGAAGGAGCAATCGGCATGAAGGACGGTAAAGCAGTGCTTTTGCGGGATGATTACTGCGACGGATTAGGAGATTGCTTACCTGTATGCCCGACTGATGCTATTTCATTTGAGGAAAGAGAGGCTCTTCCTTATGATGAGGAGGCTGTTAATGCAAATATGAACGCAAAGGAAAATACAAATCAACCTCAAAAGCTAGCTTGTGGATGTCCAGGTTCAAATGCGAAAACACTTGAAAGAAAAGCTACTACACCAGTAGCTGCAACAACTATACCTGCTGAAAGTCAGCTGATGCAGTGGCCTGTGCAAATTAAGCTAGTGCCAGTAAATGCACCTTACTTTGATGGAGCAAACCTGCTTATTGCAGCAGACTGTACAGCTTATGCTTATGCTGATTTTCACAACAAATTTATCAGAAACCGTATTACCTTAATAGGGTGTCCAAAATTAGATGAGGGTGATTACTCCGAAAAGCTTACTGAAATACTAAAACATAATAATATCAATAGTGTAACAGTTGTTAGAATGGAGGTTCCATGCTGCGGAGGCATAGCTAATGCTGTTAAAACTGCTTTGCAGAATTGTGGAAAGCTAATTCAATGGCAGATTGTAACCATCTCAACAGATGGTCAAATTATAGAAAACTAGGAGGAATATGATGATGGAAAATATGTTTTGCTTTCAATGTGAACAAACAGCACGTGGTATTGCATGTACTGGAAAGGCTGGTGTCTGTGGAAAGAAATCTGATACCGCAAAATTGCAAGATAAACTGACAAGTGCATTAATTGGGCTTGCTCGTGCTGTTACTGCAAATAAACCAACAACGGCTTCCGATGAAATTATGCTTGATGGTCTGTTTACAACCATCACTAATGTAAACTTCGATGATGAGCGTATTCAGGCAGTGATTGCTAAGGTTCATGAAATCAAAAAAAATGTTTCAAATGGTAATAACTATGATGATTATGATATTACTACAGTCTGGGAAGGAGATTCTGATATACGCTCACTAAAATCATTAATCCTTTTCGGATTGCGTGGAATGGCTGCTTATGCTCATCATGCCTATGTTCTTGGATATAAGGACGATGAGGTTATGGCAATGTTCTACAAGGGACTATATGCTATTGGCGAAGACAATGCCACAACCGATGTCCTGCTAACTCTTGTCCTTGATGTTGGAAAAGTTAATTTAAAATGCATGGAGCTTTTAGATAAGGCTAATACAGAAAGCTATGGTACCCCTGTACCAACAGAGGTTCCTCTCACAATTGAAAATGGTCCATTCATCGTTATTAGCGGACATGATTTGCATGATCTGTATCTGCTGCTTGAACAGACAAAGGATAAGGGTATTAATATCTATACTCATGGCGAAATGCTTCCAGCACATGCATATCCTAAACTAAAGAAATATCCACACCTAAAGGGTAATTTCGGAACTGCATGGCAGAATCAGCAGAAAGAGTTTATTGATATTCCAGCACCTGTTTTATTTACAACAAATTGTATAATGCCTGTAAAGGATAATTACAGCGACAGAATCTTTACAACTGCGGTAGTTGCTTATCCTGGAATGGTTCATATTGATGAGAAAAAAGACTTTACTCCTGTTATCGAAAAGGCTCTTGAGCTTGGTGGTTATAAAGAGGATCACACAATAACTGGTATCAATGGTGGCAAGAAGGTTACAACTGGTTTTGGACACGGAACTGTTCTCTCCGTTGCTGATACTGTTATTGACGCTGTTAAGAACGGTGCTATTAAGCATTTCTTCCTTGTTGGTGGATGCGATGGTGCAAAGCCCGGACGCAATTACTACACTGATTTTGTAAAGAAAACACCTAAGGATACTGTAATCCTTACACTCGCTTGTGGAAAATATCGTTTTAACGATTTGAATTTAGGTACAATCGGTGACCTTCCACGAATTATGGATATGGGACAATGTAATGACGCTTACAGTGCTATCAAAGTTGCACTTGCTTTGGCTGATGCCTTTGAATGTGATGTAAATGAACTACCTTTAACGCTTGTTTTATCATGGTATGAACAAAAGGCTGTTTGTATCCTCCTCACATTGCTTCATCTTGGAATTAAAAATATATTTCTTGGTCCATCATTACCTGCATTCGTTTCTCCAAACATTTTAGATTTCTTAGTTAAAAACTTTGCAATAACTCCAATTTCAACCCCTGATGAGGATTTAAAAAAGATTTTAGGTTAATTTTAAACGGGCTTTTCGAATTAACGAAAGGCCCGTTTTTATATTTAGTCAAAAACAAATGCCCGACTTAAAAAGCCAGGCATTTTATTTTAGTTATTAGTTATTCTTACTTATTTTGTGGACCTAAAGCACTGTAAGGAATCTGCTCAACTAAGTACTTAGCTATTTGCATATTATCAGATACATCTAGCTTGTTATCATATACACAGTTAGCATTTTCTCTAGCAATAGGTGAAAGGTTAATAACACCAATCAAGTACTTGTTGAATTCGATAATATCAGTAATTCTTACTTCACCGTCAACATTAACATCACCGTAAAGAATCTTATCCTTGTCAATATCTGTTGTTGTAGT
>JAAYPV010000077.1 GCA_012519635.1 Clostridiales bacterium | reverse complement strand
CTCCGACTCCAATAAAATAATACTGTAAACTAGTGCTGCATATGGTCTAAAATTGTTGATAATTGCTATGTAAATGGTTTCCAAGTGGATATCTATCCCTTAATTCACGATTCATATTAAACTATAAATCCTGCATAACATTACTCCAGCCATTAAGTACAGATGAAATTCTTGCTGTAAAAATAATTGAAAATACAAACAATGGTATTATATATGTAATAATCACCATAAGTAAAAAGAGAATTTGATTAGTATACCACTTTTTTCGACCTGTACGAATTAATAGATATCCAGCGTTGCCGCTTAAATCAGTAAATTCCTTCTAAGTATTAAATCTATTTAAGTAATAACCTAGCTAAATACTTAAAATTTATTATAAAAAGTATTTATATTTATATGTTATAATTACTATTATAATGGAATTAGAATGAAGCTTTATCACCTTTATGACAATAGTTATTAGGGTGAAATATTGGGTCTATAACTATAATTATATTATAAAACAAACGAAAGAATAAGCAAAATGCGTTTTATTAAAATATTGCCTGTTGACAAGCTCAACAGGCAATTTATATGCATTTCATTTATAATCTGCACACGACTATTTTTTTGATTGAAAACCTATCTGTTTTTAACAATTTCCCTTAAATCTAAATTATATGACATAATGATCCTTTAGCTACCATTATAGGCTGCCTCGATTTCAGCCTTAAACTCATCCCAGCCAACTCTTTCTATCACCTTACGAAAACGCTCTCCGGGCTCAGCATGTTTATCAAAAAAATCAACCGCCTTATCTACAACTTTGAACAAGATTTGCTTATCACAAATAATTGGCAAAATATGCTTTCCCTTTGCTATCGTATTTCCAAAGGTTCCTCCAAAGGACAATATGTATCCCGACTCCCACTTCCATGCACCAAATGGGCATGATTTTACGCAACGACCACAGTTAACACATTTTTTCTTGTTAAGAATAATTTTCTTTCCATTGTTTTTCAATGCACCTTTTTTACATGCCTTTATACAAATACCACATAATCTGCAGTTCTCAGGCAACCACTCAAAAAGATAGCACCCCTTTATACCCACATCATTTTCCTCTGCTTTAAGACAATTGTTCATACAGCCAGTAACACCAATTTTAAATTTATGTGGTAACTGTCGATTAAGATACCTTTCAGAAATTTCAACCGCTAAAGGATAGGTTTCAATACAACCAGATGGGCAAACATCCCTTCCCTGACAGGCAGTAACTGTTCTAACCTGAGGACCACATAAGCCAGTGTTTACTCCACCTGCCTCCAAATCTGCCTTTACCTTTTCAATATCATCCAGTTTAATAAACGGAATTTCAACACTCTGACGCGAGGTCATGTGAACATATCCTTTTCCGTACTTTCTGCTGATTTCTGCTATTACAGAAAGCTGTTCTGCCGGCAAATTTCCACCAATAACTTTCATTCTGAGGGAAAATAAATTTTTCTGAATCTGTCTCATGAATCCACTTTCTTTTAGTGCCTTATAATCAACTGCCATACCAACACCTTCTTTCATTTAAAAATATATATTCCACATTTCATTCCCATACAACAATATGCCGATATTTTGTAAAATTTCCAAGTCTACCGTTTTCAAATTCAATTCCATCTATATTTAACAGAGGATAACTGCTTTCATGTGGACCAAAGCCTATGAATATACCATTTCTTATATTTGCATAGCCAATCCCCTCCACCTCAATATCAAAGCTTTCAGGATACTCAAAGCACTCGCCTTTAAGCGGTAAGGCATCACCACAATAATAAACCTCATCATTTCTACTGTGCCTTAAAACAGACATAATATCTGTGTGATAATAAAAGCTGTCAAAAATTCTAACTGTTACACTTTTCTCTCCGTCTGTAAAAATAACTGTATTATTTTCTTTGCTGTCAAGCCTTTCAACAATTCCACATGCTGATGTTGCATGACTTATCCTATCAATAAGAATAAAACTGCCCAGCGTTTTGTGCTTATTGAATTCATCTAGAACAATCTCCTCAGAAAGTGTTATCTGACAGCGCACAATCTCATTTCTTTCAGCATTTGATGCCTTTAAAAGTTCTCCTGTATTTACATCAATTTTATGGTTTATTGCAGTAACTACTGCCGGCACCATTTTTGTGCCAATTTTAATCCAATAATCCATTCCAAAGGTGAGCTTTACATCGTCCAACCATAAAAGTGTCGCTGTAATTTTTTTTGCTGTTTTTATCCCAGCATCATGTGTTATAACACAGCCACGCGAAACATCAACCTCATGGTCAAGTTGGATAGTAACGGGCTGACCCATAAATGCCTTATCCGACTTCTTATCGCAAATATGAATTGATTTTACAACAGCCGCCTCTCCGCTTGGAAGAATTGTAACTTTATCTCCAATACTTATTTCACCCGATTCAATTTGACCCTGAAATCCACGAAAGCTATAATCAGGACGGCATACCCTCTGAATAGGCATGTAAAAGCCTTTTTCTGGCTTGTTATCCTCAACATCCACATCTTCTAGATACTCAATAAGCGACGGTCCCTTATACCAGCTCATTTTTTCAGAACAGTTTATTAAATTATCCCCTTCTGTTGCCGAAACAGGGATAATAATAATGTCCTCTATGCCAAGACCTTCAGAAAACTGCTTTATTTCTTCGGAAATTTTAATAAATCTTTCAAAATTGTAATTTATTAAATCCATTTTATTAACTGCAAATACAAAATATTTTATTCCCATTAAACTGCAGATACGCATATGCCTCCTTGTCTGCACAAGAACACCCTTAGAGGCATCAACTAAAATTATTGCAAGGTCTGCATATGATGCACCAACAGCCATGTTTCTTGTATATTCCTCATGTCCTGGAGTATCCGCAACGATAAAGCTTCTTTTATCCGTTGAAAAATAACGATAAGCAACATCTATTGTTATACCCTGTTCTCTTTCTGCCATCAGTCCGTCAAGCAACAAGGAATAATCAATTTTTCCACCACAGCTTCCAACCTGACTATCAAGAATTAATGCCTGCTCCTGGTCAGCATAAATTAGCTTTGAATTATATAAAATATGCCCAATCAGAGTCGACTTGCCATCATCAACACTGCCACAGGTAATGAATTTAAGAAGTCCCTTTGATGAATTGCTCATTAAAAATATCCCTCCTTTTTTCTTCGTTCCATGCTGCCTGTTTCCTCATGGTCAATAATTCGGCTTGTGCGTTCACTTGTTGCTGAGGCAAGTGTTTCCTCAATCACCTCATCAAGAGTTTCTGCCTCCGACTCAACTGCACCTGTCAATGGATAACAGCCCAATGTACGGAAACGAACCTTCTTCATCATCGGCTTTTCCCCCGGCAAAAGCCTCATTCTCTCATCATCAACCATTATAAGATTACCATCGCGTTCTACAACCGGCCTCTCCTTAGAAAAATATAAAGGTACTATCGGAATGTTTTCCCTTTTGATATACTGCCATATATCCTTCTCCGTCCAATTTGAGATAGGAAACACCCTTATACTTTCTCCTTTGTTAATACGGGTATTATAAAGCTTCCACATCTCTGGACGCTGATTTTTTGGGTCCCATGCATGATTTTCGCTGCGGAAAGAGAAAATTCTCTCTTTTGCTCTTGATTTTTCCTCATCCCGCCTGCCACCACCAAATGCTGCAGTAAACTGATATTTTGTAAGCGCATCCTTCAGAGCCTGCGTCTTTATAATATCGGTGTACGCCGCACCATTGTCGAAGGGATTAATTCCTTGCGCAAGAGCTTTTTCATTGCGATATACTATAAGATTTATGCCAAGCTCTTCTACACGCCTGTCACGGAATTCAATCATTTCACGAAACTTCCAGCTTGTATCAATATGCATAAAAGGAAATGGTGGCTTTTGTGGATAAAATGCCTTTAGCGCTAAATGCATCATTACTGATGAATCCTTTCCGATTGAATAAAGCATAACAGGACGCTCACATTCTGCAGCAACCTCACGAAATATATAAATAGCCTCAGCCTCAAGCTTATCTAAATGCGACATGAACATATAATCACTCCTAGTATTTATTTGAATTTCTACTGTCAACAGTAATGGTCGTTTCTTTTCCATCAGGAAGTCTTACTTTCCAATGCAAAAGATGTTGCTCCCTACATACAGTAAGCCTGCCTCCAAGTCCTCCAATATCCTCTCCAAGAAACATTTCTATTGCCTGAACAGGACATTCCTTTAAACATGAGGTGCAGCCCCAGCAACGCTCCGGTCTTTTTATTTCTGCTTTTCCGTCACTTCCCAAAGATATAAGAGTTCCTGGACAAACCTTAAAACATCTTCCACAACCTATGCATTTATCTTTAATAATCTCAATGCTCATAAATATTTCCCTCCTCAACTATTGAACGGTAAATAATTCTTATCTCACCATTTTCAAGCCGGGAATTAATATATTTAACCCATTCATTTGACTTTGTCGGATAATCAGTATGCTCTGCAAAGCTGTTCCAGCGTGTTTCCTTTCGTGCTGCTAAATGTGCTATAACAGATTTACAAACTGTCAATCTTTCAAGAAGTTCAAACACATAAACTAGCTCTTGCATATCCCTTGCTGAAAGAGTTTTTGCTTTTTCTTCTAACTCGATGATTTTTTCGTTTGCAGTTTTCAAGCTTTTATCCGAATAACGATAATGCATACTTATTCCACCAGCATATTTATCCATTATGTCCTGCATACTACATTCAAGTTGGTCAACTGTATAAGCTGAATCAGTACGATTTAAAAAGCCTTCTAGCTGTTTTTTCCTTTTATCAATATCTCCTTCATCAATTTCAATTCTTCTGTCATAAATATATTTTAACGAAGCTTTTGCAGCGATTTCACCCTCTGCAAATGCACCTGATACATATTTCTGAGGGCAGCCTCCAGCAACATCACCCGCTGCAAATAAACCCTTTATCGTTGTTTCCCTGTCGGTACTCACCCAGTATCCGCTTGCAGTATGTCCACCAACAATATAAGGCTCTGTTCCTTCTATTTCTACATTTTCGACACTCGGTGTCTTTCCACTTTCAATCCATCTGAGCGTCTGACTAGGTGCCATATTAAGATATGCCTTCTGCAAATCCTCATCTTGTTGCTTGGAAATTCCAACTGTTTTCAAATAACATGGACCTCTTCCCTCTAGATTTTCAACAACTGTTCCATGTAGACGCTGTGAAGTTGTCAAGCCATATTTATGCTCATAAACCTCGCCCAGTGCATTAATCTGTTTTGCACCAACTCCCTGAGCTATTGTCCCCGTAGGAGCAATTGTATCCTTACATCTCAAGGCAATAAACCTCATTTCAAAAGTAGTCATTTCTGCTCCTGCCAGTATTCCCATTGCATATCCTGCACCAGTATTAAATGGGGGATACCACATTTTATGAGCTGAAAAGCTTGGATGATTAGGCTTATAAAGTCCAGCTGCACCTCCTGTTGCACACAAAACAGCCTTTGCTGAAATTACATAAAGAACATTATGGTCAACTCCAAAGGCATATACGCCAGCTATTCTGTTTCCATCAATTATATATTCAAATGCATTAACACGGTTTAAAACAGTTACTCTCGGCTCTTCTAAAACAGCCCTTGCAATAATTGGCTTGATATTCTCTCCATTTATCTTAATATTTCGATTTCCCCTCGTTACATAATCCCCTTTTTTATCCTTTAAAATGGTGAGTCCCAGCTTTTCAATTTCTTTAACTGTCTTATTCAGCCTTTCAGACATTGTCAAGAGTAAATCTCCACGCACAATTCCATCAGCATCTGCTTTTGCATAATCTACATAGTCCTGTGCTGTTCTTCCCGGTGCAATATAAGCATTAATTGCATTTACCCCAGCTGCAAGACAACCACTTCTTACAATATCAGCCTTCTCAATAATAAGTACATTTTCGTCAGATTCCCTACAAAATGTCAATGCTGCATAGCAGCCCGCCGCACCGCCTCCAATAATAAGAAAATCTGTTTCTATCCTTTTTATCTCAAGGTTCATATATTCACCTACATTCAATATATATTTACTATGTTTTAATTATACACTTGTAGAAAGGTTTCTACAAGCGAAGATTACGCAAACGATACACCTAGCTTACAGACAGGATAAATTTTATTAAGTATTTATTTACAAGGTGGCTAAATTTGATTTATAAAAATTATAAATATTATATATTTTAACTATTGATTTTTCCATTAAGTTCATGTATTATATTATATAATTCATATAAGATTTATAGGAATTATATAATATACAATGCTCTATTATAATCCTATTGAAAGGAATACATGTTTTATGACACTTAAAGAAATTGCAGCACTGTCCGGAGTTTCAGTTTCAACAGTTTCAAGAATAATAAACTCCCCTGACGACAGCTTTGCCAGACGCGAGGTGCGTGAGCGTGTCTGGGAAATAATAAAAACAACAGGCTATACTCCAAATATTAATGCTCGACAGCTTAAATGTGGAAAAAAAACAACTTCTCAAAGTGGCGCAATAGTTACTATTCTTGGACGAACAAAATTGCTTGACGAAAATCCATTTTTTGCACATCTTTCAAGAAGTATTGAACAGCATGCTATGAATAATGGTTATCCCGTGCGTTTTTCATACTCGGCTTTTGATATAGATAAAGATAATATTATTGAAAAAAGCCAATCGCTAAACATTGAGGGTGCAATAGTTATAGGGCGTTTAAATAGTAAAATAATTAATTTCCTAGAAAAGCAATACATAAATATTGTCTATACTGGGCGAAATGAAATTAGTGCAGGCTGGGACCAAATTATATGTGATGGATATGAGGCTACGCATATTGCCATGAACTATCTTGTTTCATGTGGTCACAGGAAAATAGCCTACATTGGTGAAATAGCTGACGAGGTAAGATACAAGGCTTATATTGACTTTATTAGAAATAATAATCTGCCGTTTGAACCTTCGTATATATGCAGCTGTCCTCAAAACAGTGCTGGAGGGCGTCATGGTGCTGATATTCTTGCTCGCTCTTCAGCTGGACTGCCAACTGCTGTCTTTTGTTCAGCGGATATATCTGCTATTGCAGCAATAAAGCATTTTAAAGAGCGTGGAATAAAGGTTCCTGAACAAATTTCTGTAATAAGCCTTGATAATATCGAAATGGCTGGATATGTATCCCCCATGCTGACAACTGTTGGAATGCCGATTGTTGAAATGGGACAAATTGCTGTTCAGACGCTAATTGACAGAATTCAAAAGCGCCACAAGCTGCCAATGAAAATCTTTCTCCCAAACAAGCTAACAATTAGAGAAAGCGTTTATGAATATTCAAAATAGCTTTTGTATTATTTATAAACATCTGCCTTATCTGAGGGTACTCTAAAAGTGATTTTCTTGATTCCTCCACTACAATTCCCTCACTTTTTAAAATGCTAAGTACACTTTCTGGCTTATCTCCAAAAATGTCACATTTAGTATGCTTGCCTTTAGAAATCATAAACGGAACTAATGTTACCCTGTTTACCTCCTTGCTCTTAAGCCTTTTTATAGCGTCATACACATTCGGTTCTCCTTCAAGTACACCTACCTCAGATTTTGTAAATCCAACCTTCTGAAGAATCTGTTGCATTTGAAAATATGCCTCCTTGCAAGCTGGGTGGCTTGTTCCATGACCAATAAAAAGCACATTTTCTCCTAAATATTTATCTCCAAGTATTCTTGCTGTTTTATAAAAAGCTTCTTCATCTGATAAAAGTGGATTCGCTACAAATGCCTTTAAAGGCAACCCTTGAGCATCATGACAAAGCCTATCATATTCATACCCCGAAAGAAGATATACAGGTTGAATATAGGCATTGTCAAATTCACTTAAATTTATCTCACTAAGAATTTTTGCACTTAAAACTGAAAAACTTAGAAATGTCTTCTGATAATCATTTTCAAGCAAACTTAAATCTCCAAAACCTACAAGAATAATTGCACTTTTGTCAATCATGTCAAGTTTTCTCCTATATCTAATTTAAAAAATTTATTTAAAGGAATACACACTATGAAAAAAATATTTAATTCTATTATCTTAATTATTATCTTGTTTTCAAGCTGTAAAAGCTATACAAACTCACAGAATACTTCTGATTACACACAAAAAAATTACATTGAATTTACCGATAATCTTGGAAATCAAATAAAAGTTAGTGACAGTGAACATATTATTGTTGCAACCAGCAGCTTTGCTGATGTATGGCAACTTGCTGGAGGAACTGTTTATGCAACAACAAGTGATGCCTTTGAAAATTTATATCTTCCTGATAATGTTAATAACATCGGAAGTCTTCATTCACCCAATGCTGAACTAATTATTTCTCTTAATCCATCACTTGTTGTTCTCTCATCAGATGTAAGTGGTCACTTAGAGCTGTACAACCAGCTTAATGCTGCCGGAATAACCGTAGCATATCTTTCTATTCAAATTTTTGATGATTATCTTAATATACTTGATATTTTTACTGATATAACAGGACGAAAGGATTTATATGAATCAAATGGGCTTATAATTCAAAATGAAATCAATACAATAATTGAAAAAGCCAAAGATAAACCTTCGCCCAAAATTCTTCTTCTAAGAGTAGGAGCAGGAAAAGTTACTGCACGCAATGCAGATAACAGTGCAGGTGCTATGCTGAAGGACTTAGGCTGTATAAACATTACAGATAACCAAAAAAATTTGCTTGATGAACTGAGCATGGAAGCTATTATCAAGGAAGATCCAGACTATATTTTTGCTGTGAATATGGGAAATTCCGATAGTGACAATGAAAAGACTCTAGAAAATGCTCTTTTTTCAAACCCTGCATGGACAGAACTTTCAGCTGTTAAAAATGAAAACTACATAATACTGCCTAAGGATTTATTTCACCTAAAGCCTAATAATCGCTGGAATGAGGCATACATTTTTTTATGGGAGATTTTGTATGAAAACTAAGTATAAACATCTGCTTTTTGTTTTATTTCTTTTATTAATGCTTATAATTTCTATTATACTTGCATTTTCAGTTGGCTCTGTTAAAATGAACATATCCGAAATAATCAATGGCTTTACAAGTAAAAATCAATCTGTTGAAGGCAGGATACTCTATTATGCCAGACTTCCAAGAATTCTTGCCGCCATTATCGCAGGTGCAGGTCTTGCTGTTTCAGGTGTTCTCATTCAAACTGTTCTTTCTAACCCTCTTGCAAGTCCTGGAATAATCGGTGTAAATTCGGGTGCGGGACTCGCTGTTACTTTTTGTATGGCACTTTTCCCAGAATATGTGCTTGCCATTCCCGTTGCTGCATTTATCGGTGCCTTTATTACTGTAATCACTGTATGCTCAATTGCAAAAAATGCAGGTGCGTCAAAACTGACTATCATACTTTCTGGAATTGCAGTGTCAAGCCTTTTAAATGCTGGCATAAGTACATTCGCAACCTTCTACCCTGAAATTATGAGTGGCTTGCGTGATTTTCAAAATGGAGGACTTTCTGGCGTTACATTCGAAATACTAAAGCCAACTGGTTTAATGGTTTTTGTTGGAATCATCATTGTGCTGTTTCTTTCAGAAGAACTGGACATTTTAGGACTTGGTGAAAAAAATGCTCTTTCTCTTGGACTTAATGTCTCCTTTTATCGCTTTCTTTTCCTTATAATTGCTGCTGTACTTGCAGGTGCAGCAGTTAGCTTTGCAGGTCTTATAGGATTTATTGGGCTGATTGTTCCACATATGACAAAATTTCTGCTCAAAGGCTGTTCAAAGAGAATATGGATTTTTTCCTCAGTTATGACAGGCTCTACCTTTCTGCTAATTTGTGATACTGTTGCAAGAACCGCCTTTTCCCCATATGAAATTCCCGTCGGAATAATTATAGCATATATTGGTGTTCCATTCTTTATTTGGCTTGTCTTTAGGGAAAGGAGAAGGCGTCATGATTAAAATTGAATGCTTATCATGCTTTTATGGCCGATATCATGCTGTTAAAAATATATCTGCCACCTTTAATGATGGCGAAATCACTGCCGTTATCGGACCAAATGGGTGCGGTAAAAGTACTCTATTATCAGCCTGCTGTGGTCAGATCGTTTCAACAAGTGGAGAGATACTTATTAACAACACGCTAATTACTGAAATGTCAAGAACGGAAATTGCACAAAATGTTGCACTTCTTCCCCAATTTAGGTTAGTTCCAGATATTACGGTAGAGACACTTGTTCTTCATGGGCGTTTTCCATGGATTGGTTACCCACGAATTTACAGTAATGAGGATAGAGAAATTGCTAAACAGGCAATGAAAAGGCTTGGCATCCACGAAAAATCCAATCTGCTTCTTTCTCTGCTTTCTGGTGGAGAAAGACAGCGTGCATATATAGCAATGCTTTTAACTCAAAATACACAAAATATTATTCTTGATGAGCCAGCAACTTATCTTGATATTGTTCACCAACTTGAACTTGAAAAAATTCTTGTTGAGCTAAAAAAGGAAGGAAAATGTATTGTTACTGTCATGCATAATATAGGAAATGCAATTGAATTTGCAGATAAAATTGCTGTAATGACAAATGGCAGATTACTTGCTCTAGGCACACCTCAGGAAATAATTAAATCCAATGCTATTGAACAGGCCTTTAATGTCAGTATTAAAAAACGCGAACAATATGACTTCTTTTTAAATACATACTAAATAAAGCCCGTAGATGAACTATGGGCTTATTTTTATCAAATAGAAAACTCTGGGCGACTAGTGAGAATCTCATTTTCAATCAGTCTCACACTATCCTCATTATAAAGATACAAACGATAAATTAGTACACTTATTTTCTCACCCGGAACAAGCTCCTCATCTTCAAGTGAACGATAGGCTATTATTTCATTATCAGCAATACTTATTTTAACCTCTAACATATTTCCACGAAAAAATACTTCCTTCACAATTCCCTGCTCTGATGCATGCGGATAAATTTCTTTGCCTAACTTGCTTATACTCACAAATTCAGGCCGAATTATAGCCTTGTCATATCCTTCATCCCTTGAAAAGCCATGAAGATTATAATAATTCTCAATCGTAGACGATTCTCCAATAAATTTAGCTGCAAACGGTGTTGTCGGATTTTTGTATATATCCACCGGTGTCCCCATTTGTTCTATACGACCATGATTTGTAATAATAATCTTATCTGCTACCTCAACTGCCTCATCCTGGTCATGAGTTACAAATATACTTGTTATTCCAACCTTGTTTATTGTTTCTCTGAGCCATGAACGAAGCTCCTTACGAACCTTTGCATCAATTGCTGCAAAAGGCTCATCTAATAGCAAAAGTGCTGGATTAGGTGCAAGAGCCCTTGCAAAGGCTACTCTTTGCTTCTGACCCCCTGAAAGCTGATGGGGGCGACGATTTTCAAGTCCCCCAAGTCCAATTAAGCTAATTAATTCACTTACTCTTTTTTTAATATATGCCTTATCCTTTTTCTGAACCTCCAGTCCGAATGCAATATTATCAAATACGGTCATATACCTGAAAAGGGCATAATTCTGAAAAACAAAGCCTATTCCTCTATGGCTTGGTTCAAGGTCATTCACCCTTTTACCATCAATAAATATATCACCGCTATCTGGATCTTCTAGCCCCGCAATTAAACGCAGAATTGTTGTTTTTCCACTTCCTGAAGGCCCTAAAAGTCCAATCAGACTCCCCTTTTCAATAGAAAAGCTAATATTGTCAGCAGCCTGAAAGTTACCGAATTTTTTATTTATGTTTCTTAACTCAACGTACATGTGCTCACCTTTCTTCTTTCTTGACACGATATTCAACAATATTTCTCATTATAAGAATTATTACTGCAATTATAACAAGTATTGATGATACAGCAAATGCAGATGTTATTTTAAATTCGTTGAATAAAATCTCCACATGAAGGGGAAGTGTAACCGTTTTTCCACGAAGATGCCCTGATACAACTGAAACAGCACCGAACTCACCAAGGGCTCTTGCAGTACACAAAATCATTCCATACAAAAGCCCCCACTTAATATGTGGAAACGTTATTTTTCTAAATATTCTAATCCATCCTGCTCCCATCAGTGCTGCTGCAGATTCCTCGTCACTTCCCTGTGCTGTCATAATTGGAACAAGCTCACGGAATACAAATGGAAATGTTACAAAAATTGTTACAATATGTACTCCAGGCGTTGCAAATACAATTGATATGTCAAATTTCTCAAGAAAAGGATATGCCCAGCCAATTCTTCCGAAAACCAAAATAAATACAAGTCCCGCAATAATTGGTGAAATTGAAAATGGTATATCAATTAGTGTTGTAAGTATATGCTTTATTCGAAATCTATATTTTGTAACCGCCCATGAAGCAAAAATTCCAAAAAGAGTATTAATCATAACCACTACAATTGTAGTTTTTAGTGTCAAGCTTAATGCCATCTTTGTATAATCGTCATTAATGGCTCCATAAAAAGCATTCCACCCCTGTCTTAATGCATAAACAAGCACTGTTGCAAGCGGAAGAACCAACATTATTGTAATAAAAACAATACCAATAAAAATAAGAAGCCATTGTGTTTGTTTTCGCTTTTGTTTCATCTCTATCTCCATTTCCTCTTCAAAACTTACTCATATGCCTTAACCATTAGCAATCCTGCTTATTAGCGACTGCAAAAGATTTATGCTAAACAAAATAATGAATGCAAATATCAGCATAACAAGTGCAATTGATGTTGCTGCTGAATAATTAAACTGCTCCAGCTTATTCATTATGATAAGAGGTGTTATTTGCGTTTCATATGGAATATTCCCAGCAATGAAAACTACACTTCCGTATTCACCTATGCTGCGTGCAAATGCAAGCCCAAATCCAGCAAGAGCTGCCGGAAGAATTTCCGGCAGAACAATTCGTCGGAATATGCAGAACCTGCTTGCACCCATTACTTCTGCTGCCTCCTCATACTGTAAATCTAGCTTTTCAAGTACGGGCTGAATAGAACGCACTACAAACGGAATTCCTATAAAAATCATTGCGATTGTTATCCCTGTTTTTGTATATGATATTTTAATATCCCATTTAGAAAAAATACTTCCTATCCAACCCTTATCAGAATAAAGAGTAGTTAATGATATTCCAGCAACTGCTGTCGGCAGGGCAAATGGTAGCTCAATTAATCCGTCAACAAATCTTTTCATCGGGAACTGATACCTTGTTAAAATCCATGCGAGCAAGATTCCAAAGATAAAATTTACCGCTGCTGCAATTCCAGCACAGGTCAAGCTGACTTTATATGCTGCTATGGTTTGTTCATCGCTTATTATTTGCCAGAAATCCTCAAGCGTCGTATCAGAAAGAGTTATAATAATCGAAAACAGAGGTATAAGTACGATAAGGCTAAGCATTGTTATAGTTATCCCCATAGAAAGCCCAAAACCCGGAATAATATTTCCCTTCTTTTTCTTAAAAAACAAAATTGATTTTGCCATTACTTTATTCTCCTCTGTAAGATATGCGGCTTTTATTTCTTATATATCTGGTCGAAAATCGCCCCGTCTGCAAAGAACTTTTCAGTTGCTTTTGTCCAACCCCCAAAGTGGTCATTGATGTTGACGAGCTCTACCTCAAGATTAAATGTGTCACTAAATTCCTTTAATATTTCTGAATTAGATGGTCTGTAATAATTTCTTCCCGCAAGGCGCTGTGCCTCATCTGAATATAAATATTCAAGATATGCCTTTGCAACTTCTACTGTTTTATGCCTTTTAGCATACTCATCAACTACTGTTACTGATGGCTGAGCTAGAATACTTAGTGATGGAGTTATAATCTCAAACTTACCCGGATGCTCTTTTAAGGATAAATGTGCTTCATTCTCCCATGCAAGCAACACATCTCCCTGACCATTCTCAACAAAGGTTGTTGTTGAACCCCTTGCCCCAGAATCAAGTACTGTTACATTTGAATAAAGTGCTTTCAAAAATTCCTTGTTTTTTCCCTCGTCACCATTATTAATCTTATCTGCATAAGCCCATGCGGCAAGGAAATTCCAGCGTGCTCCACCTGAGCTTTTTGGGTCTGGGGTGATAACTTCAATTCCAGGTTTTACGATATCATCCCAGTCTTTTATATTTTTAGGGTTTCCCTTACGAACAAGAAAAACAATTGTCGATGTATATGGTGAACTGTCATCAGGAAGCTCCTTAACCCAATCCTTATCAATAAGCCCTGCATTTTGAATTTCATTTATATCTCCCTCAAGTGCAAGAGTAACTACATCTGCCTCATTTCCTTCTATAACTGCACGAGCCTGCTTACCTGAACCGCCATGCGATTGAATAATTTCAATCTTCTGACCCTTTTCCTTTTCCCAATACTCCTGAAAGAGTTTATTATAATCCTCATATAACTCTCTTGTTGGGTCATATGATACATTTGTAATCGTTACTACACTGGCATTTTTTGAAGAATTCTGTTTAAGGCATCCCGAAAAGGTTCCTAAAACTGTTGTAAAAAGAATAATTGTTGCTATCGCTTTATTAGCTAATCTATAATTTTTTTTCATAATATAATCCCCTTTTATAATTTATAATGACTTGAAATATAATAACTTAAATGGCTCACATTGAGCTACACATTCGATTACTACAACACTCTAAATACATTACTCCTATAAAGTTTATCACTTTCATAATAATCTTCCTTTCTTCACTCATAATTTATATAAAAATGCTTGACTATCCTTAGTCAGAAACATTTTTAAGAGTGGCTTGTGTTGTTCTGATTTATAATCACTATTACATATATATTATGTATGTTTAGTATAGTTTAAATTATAATCTAAAAAATTTCACTTTGCAATAAATAATTAAGCAATCGTTTGCGTTGAAACCTAATAACAAACTAAAAAAAGATGCTTGTTTATAAAATAAAAAAAGGAGTGCAATGACATTGTCATTACACTCCTAAAATATCACAAAACCTAAGTTTATTGTGGGAAAGAATCTATCTTACCCAATAAATATTTGATGTATAAGTTTATATCAAATACATCTACCTTGCCATCCTTGTTAACATCACCTTTTTTAGCATTACTGTTTTTATAATTTCCTAAAACATATCTTTTTGCAACTACTAAATCAGCAATGTTTACCTTTTTATCCCCGTTAATATCACCAACAATATCCTGAACAGGTGGAACAACAACCTCTGAACCATAGTATTCAGATACTGTTATACCATTCTTGCCAAGTGGAACTTGATGGTCTAGACCTATATACTTACCATCTTCAGTCTGCCACAGTGATGGCTCAACTAATCCATATTTTTTCTCGTCCCATGTCTTCCAATCATTTCCGATTAGTCCGCCCGTATCACCAGAGTTAGGATTATAGCACCAAAATGTGTGATGAATTTTATTATCAACCATATAGTCTCTCAAAATTGTCATCCACTTCTGGTTTATTCCACCATCCATATGTCCACCCCACTCACCTATGAGTAGTGGATAATCTGGAAGCAAATAAGCCCATGTGTCATACATATAGTCATCAAGAAGTGTCTGAAGAGTAAAGTCCTTATCAAACCATGGTTGAGCATAAACAGATGGACCATATTCATGAGGTGAATAAACCAATTGAGAATGACCAGTCAACGGACTTTTAAGTGTAATTGGATAATCTTTAACACCCCTGAGATTTCCACCCCACCATGCACCATGATAGTTTGTAATTACAGGATAACCAATTGGAGGCTCTGCATAGGTGTGTCCCTTAACAGGATAAACCTCAACACCCTCAACTAATATCAAAGCGTTTGGATTAACCTCAAGAATTTTTCTTCCACATGTCTCTGCCGCATAACGCCAGTTATCTTTATCAGTGGAATCATCCCATTTTGCCCTTGCTGCATCATTCGCTTTGCCATGAGGCTCATTTTTCAAGTCATAGGCAAGCAATGTATCATCATTCTTATACTTGTCAGCAAGCCATACAAGTGAATCCATCCAATCATCAGTATCAAATTTACCATGATACCAAAGTGGCTTATCATGTCCTGAGTTATCCGATTCAGCACTATGTATGTCAATCATAACCTTCAAGCCATTTTCTTTACACTTTGTCATAAAATATTCAAAAAGTGCCAAAGAATTTTTTTTAATAGGTACAAGGTCCTTATTTACTCCCCCACCCATTGTATCATCATATGCAGTAACGCCCTGTGCCTCAAGTGGAGTGCCGTTCATCCAGCTAACCAAAAGCTCAGTAGAAACAGGTACACGAATAATGTTAAAGCCCCTGTCAGCAATACCTGCAATCATGTCGGTAACTTCAACACTTGCCCACCATCCATGCAAAATATTTTCTGTACAGTTAAAGCCGAACCAGTTAACACCTGTCAACCAAACCTCATTATTATTCATATCTAAAATTTTATTGCCCTCAACATGAAGCCAGTCATCATTCCAATGGTCTATCGCAGACGCAGCAGTAGCTTTCGTTGTTCCTTGCAATGAAGAAGATGGAATTAAGCAAGCTAACATTGCAATTGATGCTACACCTGCAATCGCTCTCTTAAAAAACTTCATCACTACTCCTCCTTCTTTACTTAAAATTTCAAACAAGCCATTTCAGCATAAATAACGCAGAATATATACATTATCACTTTAATTTTACAACATAACAACCAAATTGTCAAGCAAATACTTGAATCATTTCATACAATTTTTCGTATTATGTTTAGTCATTTTTACTTTTAAGTCCATTTAACTCACATAACTTTACCACATCTTCACAGGTGACGACATTTTTATACCTAAACCTGGAAATCATGCTAGCTCCTGTTGTATAAAAGCTATTATTTGAGAAAAATTTATCAGGAGAATCAATTGATACTATCTCACCATCAAAAAAAAATGCACATCTGTCGGAGTTTAAAGCTGAAAATTCTATATCATGGCTTACATTTATTATGGTAATACCGTCTTTTTTAAGCTGATGAAAGATGTTGCTCAATTTTATTTTCGAATATGCGTCAATAGCCTTTGTAGGCTCATCAAAAAGTAAAATCTTGGGCTTAAGCAATAGTAGCTTTGCAATAGCTGCTTTCTGTTGCTCCCCACCACTTAAATCATATGGGTGACAGACCAGTAACTGCGTAATATCAAGCCTTTCAGAAATATCAGCAATCAGGTTTTCGCTTTCCTCGTCAGAATATTTCATTGCCTTACATGCCATATAAAAATCAGCCATAACAGTTGTTTTAAGGAATACAATTTGAGGATTTTGTGGAAGCAAGGCAATATTATTTTGGTATAACTCATCATATTTATATGACCTGATATTTTTTCCGTCTATCAGCACCTTCCCCGAATAAGGTCTGTTTTTACCCGAAATAATGTTTAAAGTAGTTGTTTTTCCAGCACCATTTCCACCCAATATAGTCAGTATTTCCCCTTTGTAAACCTTAAGATTTACTCCCGATAGGACATCTGGTACTTGCTTGTCATATTTAAAATAAACATTTTTAAGCTCGACTACAATTTCTTTTTTATTTAAAAAAATCTCTGGTTTTTTTAATTCCAGTATATCATTCTTGTAATTATCTGTAATAAACTTAATACCCTCTTTAATTGTCAAAGGACACTCTGTTTTTATATTCAATCCATTATAAATCCTTGCTGCACTTGGTAAAGCTAAAAGCATTTGCTCATTATTTATATCCCTCAGCTTATCACACACTTTTCTGGGCGTATCACAAAACAATATCCTACCATTCTCCATTACGACAGCTCTGTCTGCAATCGGAAATACTTCCTCAAGCCTATGCTCAGAAATAATAATAGTTATGCCCAACTCATCATTAAGCCTTTTTAACAATGCAATAAATTCAGATGCTGCTATTGGGTCAAGGTGTGATGTTGGTTCATCTAAAATAAGCAGCTTAGGCTGCATGACAATTACTGACGCTAAATTAAGTATCTGCTTTTGTCCACCTGATAATTCCGATGTATTCTTACCATACCAACTATTTATTCCAAAAAAATTTGCAACCTCAGCAACCCTTCTTCTAATTTCAGCAGGATTCGTTCCCATATTTTCAAGACCAAAAGCCAACTCGTTCTTTACCTTATCAGTTACAATCTGCATTTCTGGATTCTGCATTACAAATCCAATCTCACAAGCGGACTCCCTTTTATCCAGCTTATCAATATCAACACCTTTAAATTTTATCAAACCACTTATCTCTCCAACAGGAGAAATTTCAGGCTTAAGCAGTTTTAAGAAAGTGGTTTTACCACAGCCTGTCCCACCTAAAATTACAATAAATTCACCAGACGATACGGATAAACTTATATTTGTTAGTACATTCCTCTTTTTCGGATAACTAAAACTTAAATCATTTATTTTAATAATCTCCAATATAAGCCTCCATTTTACTCATATTAGTTCTATACTTAATAGTAGCACAAAACACATTAGATTTCAAGTTAAACTCATAAAAAACTGCATTCACTCAATCAGCTAAAAAACTGATTTTATGAATGCAGTAAATATTATTATTTTATTTAATTATTTTCCCAATGCAGCCTTAAAATCCTTACCTGAACCTGTCTTTACAACCTCAAGTACATTGCTGTCATATTGCAAACGCAAATCCACACCAGCAAAACCAGGATTGTTGCTTAATGTAACTACAACCGTTACCTCATCTCCAGGATTACCGCTTTCATTTGATGCTGCCATTACAAAACCGCTTCCAGAAGCTTTCTCACCACTTTGTGCTGTACCACCAACAGTGATAGAACCATCAATTGCTTTAACATCTACAAGTGCTGAGCTTACAGTTTCTGAACCATAGTTTGCAATATCAGTTTTTATAAACGAGATTGGATAGGTTCCGTTTGCAGCGCCATCTTTAATCTTAAATGTAAACAACAAGAATTCACCATCAAAAATAATGTCTGATTGTAATCCAGCGTCAAACCACAATGTGTGGATATCCTTATATTCAGGTCTTGTAGTTTTTCCTGAATCAGATGAATCAGATGAAGATGATGAGCTACTTGAACTTGAACTTGTGTTTCCACCATCGCCACCTGAGGGAGCCTTTGAATTATCACTACTACCCAAATCCCCCGAATTTGATGCACCGCTGTTAACCTTGCTGTCTGAACCACCTGCGCCTGAAGACTTATCATCATTTTTTGTTGGTGGCACATCTCCGTCTAATAAAGTAAATCCATCAAAGCTAAAAATAACATCACCGTCTTGCATAGCCTTACTTATCAAATCAACATCATTACTACTTCCTGATGAGCTTCCTGCTTTACTTGAATATGAACTTAACTTTGAATCATCAGAATCCTTTTCACAAGCAGTAAATGAAAGTGCCATTATACTAACAATTCCTATTGTAATCAGATTTTTTCTAATTTTCTTCATTTTGAACTCCTTAAAAATCTTACTTTTACATACACCTTTATTATTCACAAATTATAAATATTTATAATTTTATTTTCTTCATTATACACTTTCAATATATGCTTGTCAAGTAATTACTAAATATTTCATCATTCTTTCACTTCTAGAATTCATAATTATCATGTTTGACAAAAATTATTATTGCTGTTAAAATAAAAATTATATTTTAATCGGGAGATATTACAATGAAAAACATAAGCTATCGTGTAGCGCTAGGTGGAATTGTATCTGCTCTCTGCCTTTTTGCAATGTTTTTAACAGGAGTTTTCCCTGTTTTATACCTTGTTTTACCAATGATCGCAGGTTCTCTTATAACTATAATAAGTACCGAAATTAACCCAAAATGGGCCTTTCTTACATATGTCTCAGTAAGTATTGCTTCTCTTTTTGTCACCTTTGACAAGGAAGCTGCTTTAATTTTCATACTTTTCTTTGGGCATTATCCAATTTTAAAGGAATTTATAGAAAAAATAAAGCTTAGAATTCCACAGTATATTTTAAAGCTTGTAGTCTATAATTTTTGCATTATTTTAAACTTTAACATAACCCTATACATTTTCGGAATAACTGAAATGTATGATGAATTTCGTGAACTAGGCAAATATGCGTTATGGATATTTTTGGCGTTTACAAATATAATTTTCCTTCTCTATGACTATTCATTAAGTGGCTGTAAAATCATGTATGTGAAATGGCTTAAGCCAAAAATTACCGGTAAAAAACATTAAGCTATTTATCCTTTTTTCTATTCATCTTGTTATCATATAAAATTCCCACTATCCCCAAGGCTCCTGTAAGGATAAAAATAATTACGCTTAACAGAATATTTCCTTTTCCAATCGACGAGCCAAGAAATGTTGAGGTTACAATCGACGGGATTCTAGCAATAGTGGATAATGCAAAGTATTTTACAGGATTAATTTTTGTAAGAGGAATGATATAGGTTAACGCATCCTTAGGGGTTCCCGGTACCAAAAACAATATAAAAGTTAGCATTTCAAGCCTTTTTTCATCATTAAACAGCCTGTACTTACCAATTTTTTCTTCTGATACAAATGAATAGACAAGGGGCTTTCCAAAGCTTTTTACAAGATAATACACAACCACGCTTCCAGCTAAAATTCCCAAGAGCGTGAAAATAAACCCCCAGAATGTACCAAACAATAATCCACCCAAAATTTCAATTGGCTCACCAGGAATAAATGATATCACCACTTGTAGCATCTGCAGCATCATGTATAAAAGTGGTGCAAAAATCCCGAATTGCTCTACCTTTTGCTTTACCAAGAGCCTTCCTTCCTCAGTTCTGAGATTACTTAAAATGGGTACGGATAAAATGGTAATTGAAATTGATACAATTAAGAATATTATTATCGCTATCAACCTTATTTTATTTGTTCTGTCAAGCTTTTTCATAACTGCACACCTTTTTATACTCCATTATAAAAGTATTTTACACATATTTCTATCCACTATTCATTATAACATAAAGCTTTTTTTTGAACAAGTATTGACAAATTAGAAAAAGTATATTATAATGTAACTATATTAAATAAATGCGATGATAGGAAAAAAAGTTAAACCACTTTTTCAGAGAGCTGCTGTTCGGTGCGAAGCAGTAAAGTTGTTTAATCATAACTCGTCCTTGAGCAGTCCGCTGAACATTTTAAGTAGGTTGGACCGGGTTCTCCCGTTATAGAGATACACATTATTAGATGTGGTGAGTGGGCACTGTTACACAGCATTCTTATTTTCTTATTCTTTAAAGTTTGCTGTTGTGTCAAAAAGAGTGGTACCGCGGAGTTATCTTCGTCTCTTTGCTGTAGGGCATAGAACGAAGTTTTTTTATGCCCAAAAACAAATATCACTTTAATTTTGGGAGGAAAAGAATATGAAAAACTATGAAAAGTATACCAGACAATTTTTTGCCCCGCCTAAAACAGAAATGAAATGGGCACAAAAAAACTATATTGACAAGGCACCAATTTGGTGTAGCGTCGATTTACGTGATGGAAATCAGGCTCTTATTATCCCAATGAGCCTTGAAGAAAAGCTTGAGTTTTTTAAGTTTCTAGTTGAAATCGGATTTAAGGAAATTGAAATTGGATTTCCTGCTGCCTCTGAAACAGAGTTTAACTTCTGCCGAACTTTGATTGAACAGAACTTAATTCCTGATGATGTTACTATTCAAGTACTTACTCAAAGCAGGGAACATATTATCGCTAAAACTTTTGAGGCATTAAAAGGTGCTAAAAATGCAATTGTTCACTTGTATAATTCAACATCCGTTGCTCAGCGTGAACAGGTTTTTAAAAAAAGTAAAAAAGAAATAATTGAAATCGCTGAGTTTGGTGCAAGACTTTGCAATGAATATAAAGAAAAAACAGAGGGTAATTTCCGTTTCGAATACTCCCCTGAAAGCTTTACTGGAACTGAAGTGGAGTTTGCATTGGAAATCTGCAATGCAGTAATTGATATATGGAAGCCTACTCCTGATAACAAGGTTATTATAAACTTACCTGTTACTGTATCACACTCCATGCCCCATGTTTATGCAAATCAGGTTGAATATATGTGTGATAACTTGAAAAACCGCGAAAACCTTATTGTTTCACTTCACCCACATAACGACAGAGGTTGTGCCGTTGCTGACAGCGAATTGGGCTTGCTTGCAGGTGCTGACAGAATTGAAGGTACACTTTTTGGAAATGGTGAAAGAACAGGTAATGTAGATATTGTTGTTCTTGCCATGAATATGTTTTCACAGGGTGTTGACCCAGAATTAAATCTTGAAAATATTCCTAGAATTGCTGAAGTATATGAGCGAGTTACCCGAATGAAGGTTTACGAAAGACAGCCTTATAGTGGAAGCCTAGTTTTCGCAGCATTTAGTGGTTCTCATCAGGATGCTATTGCAAAGGGTATGAAATGGCGTGAAGAATATGATTGCCAATACTGGACTGTACCATATCTTCCTATTGACCCTAAAGATATCGGCAGAGAATATGATGGAGATATTATTCGTATAAATAGCCAGAGTGGCAAGGGTGGTATCGGATTTATTCTTGAACAGCAATATGGTTACGATTTGCCTGCTAAGATGCGTGAGCACTTTGGATATGCTGTAAAGGATGTTTCTGATAAGAATCAAAAGGAATTAAAACCCTATGATGTTTATAAGATATTTACTGAAAAATATGTCAATATCAGCTCTCCATTAAAGATATCAGAGACACATTATAAACAGGTTGATGGCATTGAAGCAACTGTTACTGTTGATTTCAATGGTGAAGTAAAAACTGTGTCTGCTCATGGTAACGGACGCTTGAACGCTGTAAGCAACGCTTTGAAATCTGGCTTGAACTTGTCCTATTCATTACAATCCTATAAAGAACATGACTTAGAAGGTTCATCCAGCTCAAAGGCAGTTTCATATGTCAGCATCAAAGGTGATGACGATACAATTTACTGGGGTGTTGGAATTGATACAGATATCGTAACATCTTCAAACTTGGCACTTATAAGTGCAATCAATATTATGATAAATGAAAAGAACAAAACAGAAAAATAAAAATTTTCATTTTTCCTAAACTATAAAAATATCGGCATAGGTGCTTTCCCACCTATGCCGATTGTTTTTCACCTCTGCTTAATCATATATACTATATATAACAAAAGTATCACAAATACATATTATCAGAAGTGCTGCGAATGGATATCAGCTAAAAACGGACAAAATAATAGGGATACTTGTAACAAGTATCCCCACACCTTTTTCAGGTATGCCCTTAACACTATGAGGTGTAGTCCTCCAACAGTGCATTAAGCTCTTTTTCTGTTTTAACTACTATCCCCTGCCTTACCAACTCTTTATCAAGATCCGTAAGTGTCGATATGTCTACCTCCAGCTTCTTATAAGGCTTAGTACTATTTTCTCTAAATAATGCAAGCTTACCCTCATATTCTTTTAAGATATAACCAATACTTTCGTCAGTTGTTTCCGGAGTTTCACTTATCATCACCTCAGCATTGGCATTCTCTCCCCTTGCATCATATGCTATTGATGTTATTATAATTACGCCGGAAAGAGTCAAAGCAGCAAGACACATATAAAACACATTTGCTTTTGACATCTTATCACCACTTTTTCTTTTAGATATTACATATAAATATCTTTTCCAATTTTTACTTTGTTTATACAATAAACACAATTTTTTATTCATATTTTTTTAATATTATTTTTTATACTTAACTTTTTTAAAATATTGTGTTATAATAAAATAGTATATTTCTAGCCATATTTCTCATTCTATATAGAAAGGAGTATTTTCCATAACAAAATTAACAAGTTTTGTGGAAAATATATGATTATGTCTGAGATAAATAAAAGCTACAATAAAAAATCAACAAAGCCTGCTGGGAAACGAAGTGTACCAAAGCGTACTGCTCCTTCAAACAGACCTGTAAGCTCAGTAACCAAGCCATCCTCTAGTATGGCAAAAAAGAAAAGAGTTGTTTCTTCAGCGGCACCAAAAAGACAAGCTGTTACTTCAAGTGCAGGACGACGAACATCAACTGCCAGTAGCTCTCCACGCCCTAAGCCAAGTCCTACCGACCGTAGGTCTGCGCCTCCTGCACGACTAAATCCAAATGCAGTGAAATCAACTGCTCCTAATGGTAAGCGCAGGAAGAAGAAAACTAAATTCAGTATAGTTAAAAAGGCTTTGTCAGTTACGCTTAGTACTATTCTGTCCATTTTTATGATTGGTATTATCACAGTAACAATATGCTGTACTGCTCTAACAGTTTGGGTTTTAGAATTTAAAGACAGTTCTGATGATGTTTCTATTGCTCCAATTAATGTGAACACTGATACATTTTTCTATGCCAAAAACCCAACTACTGGTGAGCTGATTACTGTTCACCAAGTCGTGAACTCAAATCCAATCATACCTATTGATATACAGGACCTCCCACAACATG
This sequence comes from Clostridiales bacterium, assembly GCA_012519635.1. Lineage (GTDB taxonomy): Bacteria > Bacillota > Clostridia > Oscillospirales > Ruminococcaceae > JAAYPV01. The sequence continues at coordinate 25,791 of JAAYPV010000077.1, read as the reverse complement.
TCTGTGATGCATTCGTCTATACTGAGGACGAACGATTCTATTCACATGATGGTGTTGACTATAAGCGTACATTCGCTGCTTTTCTGAATGTTTTTCTTCCTATTTATGAAAATCGACAAGGTGGTTCTACGATAACTCAGCAGCTAATTAAAAATTTAACTGGTGATGATGAGCAATCTGCTGATAGAAAAATTAGAGAAATTTTTAGAGCAATGCAGCTTGAAAAGAATTATACCAAAAATGATATACTCGAAGGGTATATGAATTATATCGAATATGGTAATGGATATGCAGGAATTGAAATTGCTTCAAACAGATATTTTGGTAAAAGTGCAAAAGATCTTACTATTGCAGAAGCTGCTACTCTTGCAGCAATACCTAAAAATCCAGAGGTCTTAAATCCATTCAGAAACTTTAAGGCAAATCAGGAGCGTAAGGAATATGTAATATACAAAATGTATGAAAATGGTGCAATTTCCTACGATGAGTATATTCTTGCCTTGAATGAAAAAATTATATTAACTAATTCTGAAGAGTATAAACAGTTACATCCTGAACTTAATGAAGAAACTGAAACCCCTCCATCTGCTACAACATGGTATGTTGATGCTGCAATTTATGAAGTTGCTGATTATTTCATGAAGGAGTATGGTATATCTCAATCAGAAGCTATTGCAAAATTAAATTCTGGTGGATATAAGGTTTATACAACAGTTGACCTTAATATGCAAAACTTTGTTGAGGAAAAATATCTGCACCAGGAAAACTTCTCAACTATTCAAAATGAATATGGTGAGTATCCTCAATCCTCATTTATTGCAATGAATTATTATGGCGAAATTCTGGCTATCGTTGGTCAAATTGGCGATAAAAATCAGTTGGGTTCATTATGTTCTAACTATCCTATCCAGGCATATCGTGATCCAGGTTCAACAATGAAACCAATTGCAAGCTACGGAAAAGCTCTTGAAGATAATTTTATTCACTGGTCAACACCTTTCTATGACAATCCTATAAAAGTTGATGGAGAAAGTTGGCCTAAAAACTATAGTGGTTCTACTTCAGGAGCACAATTTTTGACTGTTGTAGCACTTCAGAGATCCCTCAATACCATTCCTGCTCAACTTGTTGACCGTATCGGATTAAGGGAAGTATTTACTTTCGCCACTGAAAATATGGGACTTGAGCTTGTTGAGCGTACAGAAAATGGTAGTACGGATATTGCACATTCTCCTCTTGCTCTGGGTGGACTTACTCGAGGAATTCCTCTTAAAAATCTTGTTAATGCTTATATTCCATACGGAAATGGCGGAACCTATTATAAAGCACATATTGTAAGTAAGGTTGAAAATAGCGACGGCACTTTACTATACTCTAATGAGCCAAATTCACAAAATTCGCATACTGCTGTTAGTCAAGAAACTGCTTATATTATGAACAAACTTCTCCAAGAAGTTGTTAAAGATGGTACTGGTACTGCCGCTGCTCTTCCAAATAAAACTGTTGCAGGTAAAACTGGTACATCTCAAGATTGGAGAGACTTATCCTTTGTAGGACTAACTGAGGACTTTGTAAGCGGTGTGTGGATTGGTTATGAAACTCCAACAACATTACCTTATAGGAGCTTGCCAAGCTCTGCTAGCCTATGGAAGATGGTTATTGGAGACTATGCTAACAGTGTTCAATCAAGCAATACTTATCCACCTTGCCCTAGTGTTGTTGAACTTCGTTATTGTACTCAGACAGGCTTGATCGCTGGACCTAGCTGCCCATCCGCTGTAGGATATTATAAACCCTCAAATATTCCTGCTACTTGCTCTGGGCATGCCACTCCACCTCCTGAATCCACCCCTGTGGAAGGGCCTGTTGTTGATAATGCTGTACCTTTAGCATAAATTATTCTGATTTGAATGGGAGAAAGAAATTGACTAATACATTAAAATTTAGCTGTCCTTGCCATTTTGGCTTAGAAAGTGTTTTATCCTTTGAGATTAAAAAAATTGGTGGACAAAATGTCGTTTCCGATAACGGTAAGGTCACCTTTACTGGTGACTATAATCTGCTTGCAAGAGCTAATATCTGCCTTTCTACTGCTGAGCGTGTTTTAATTGAGCTTTCTAGCTTTACTGCAACCTCCTTTGAGGAATTATTTCAAGGTGTTAAAAAAATCCCCGTTGAAAATTTTATTGGTAAATCCGATGCATTTCCTGTCAAAGGATATTCGCTCAACTCAACTCTATACAGTGTGCCTGATTGTCAGGCAATTATAAAAAAGGCTGTTGTAGAAAGGTTAAAAGAAAACTATCATGTTAACTGGTTTGAAGAAACAGGTCCTGTTCACCAAATACAATTCAGTATTATGAAGGATGTAGTAACAGTATATCTTGACACTTCTGGTGTTGGGCTTCATAAACGCGGATACAGGCGTAATTCTAACCTTGCACCAATAAAAGAAACTCTCGCTGCTGGAATTATCGACTTTGCAAGAGTCAGAAGTGACAGTATCGTCTATGACCCCTTCTGTGGCAGTGGAACATTTCTCATTGAAGCTGCACTAAAGGCTTTAAATATTGCACCGGGTTTAAACAGAAATTTTGCTGCTGAAAAGTGGAATTGCATTAACCCTGGAATATGGAGAGAAGAACGCAAAAGAGCAATTGAATCTGTCAACAGGAATGCAGAGTTTCGCGGATACGGCTTTGATATCGACAATGATGCAATTGATTTAAGTGTTGATAATTCAAAGAAAGCTGGTATCAAAAGTCGTGTCTTTTTCAAACAAGCTGATATTACACAGTTTAATCCTCCTGAGGGAGCAATAACAATATGCAATCCTCCATATGGTGAACGAATGCTTGAAATAAAGGAGGCAGAAAAAATTTACTTAAGCATGGGTAAAACACTTAAAAAACCTTGCTATATAATTTCTCCTCATGAGGAATTTGAAGATTTTTTTGGTCGTAAAGCTGATAAACGAAGAAAATTATATAATGGAATGATAAAATGTCAGTTGTTTATGTATTTTAAATAACAAACTCTCAAAACCTATGTTAAAATATAAATATCGACAATTTTAGGGATATCTATTTTGGATATCCCATTTTTATATTATCTAACTCAAAACTAATATAATATAAATCACATCAAATCAAGCATTCGACATATATCGCAGTAAAAAGGTGGCATACTTAATATATAACTTCATTAGTTGTGTTAGGTGGTATATAAATGTATAATTCAGATAACTTTACAAAAAAAGCATTAGCTTCAATAGACAGTGCTATAAATTCTGCCGAAAGACTCGGGCATACCTATGTTGGAACTGAGCATATGATAATGGGATTCTTAAACGAAGGCTCTAATGTAGCTGCAACGGTTCTTAAAAATAACGGAGTAAAAATTAGAACTATTTATAATGAAATAGTGGAAGTTGTAGGACATGGCGAACAAACAACATTGGATTATGATTGTATGACGCCTGCGCTTACAAGAATACTGTCAGCGTCAATTACAACCTCACATTCACTTGGAGCAGTCCTTTCTGGAACTGAGCATATCCTTATGGCTATGCTTAAGGATACACATTGTAGTGGTTCAGTAATGCTGCAATCAATCGGCTGTTCACTATCAAAACTCTACAATGATTGCATGCTAAACTATTATAATAATGGCGCAAAAATTCCTTATATGTCACAACTGGATATGAAACAGTTCCCCACCCTTTTCAAATATGCAAGAAATTTAACTGAGCTTGCCTATGAGAACTGCTTTGACCCTGTTATTGGGCGTGAAAAAGAAATTGAAAGAGTTGTGCAGATTATTGCAAGACGAACAAAAAATAACCCATGTCTTATCGGTGAGGCTGGAGTTGGAAAAACAGCTATTGTCGAGGGACTTGCACAGCTTATGGTTAAGGGAGATATCCCTGATAGCATAAAGAATAAGCGTATCTTCTCATTAGATTTAACTGCAATGCTCGCTGGAGCAAAATATCGTGGCGACTTTGAGGAACGAATTAAAACCTGCATTGAGGAGGTTATAAATGCAGGCAATATAATTCTATTCATTGATGAGATTCACACTATCGTTGGTGCTGGTGCTGCTGAAGGTGCTATCGACGCTGCAAATATCATAAAGCCTCAGCTTGCAAGAGGGGAATTGCAGATTATCGGTGCAACCACCGTTCAGGAGTACAGAAAGCATATCGAAAAGGATAGTGCTTTAGAAAGAAGATTTCAGCCTGTTTATGTAGAGGAACCCACTGAGGAAGAGGCATATGCTATATTGTTAGGACTTAAAGATAAGTATGAATCATTTCATAATGTAATAATTAATGATGAAACAATTCGTTCAGCAATTAATTTCTCAACCAGATATATTCATGATAGATTTCTACCCGATAAAGCTATTGATATTATTGATGAGGCGTCCTCAAGAGCAAAGCTTAAAAACTGTAAAATAAATAATTCAATAAACAAGATTGAAAAGGATAAGCATGAGTTCAGCAGTCTAACAGTAGAAAAGCTACAGCGTGAGCTTTTAAAAAATAACAGCAGCACCTCTGCAAAAACAAATCCTAAAAAAATAGAAGTAAGCTATGACGATATAGCTAGTGTTGTTTCCACATGGACGGGAATTCCTGTTCAAAAAATGACAGTCATGGAAAATGAAAAACTCCTAAATCTTGAGTCAGAGCTATTAAAGCATATTATTGGTCAGGATGAGGCTGTATCAGCAATTTCTAAGGCCATAAGGCGTGGTCGTGTCGGACTTAAAGACCCTAAGCGACCTATTGGTTCATTCCTTTTTCTTGGTCCAACAGGAGTTGGAAAAACTGAATTATCAAAGGTGCTTTCTCAATATCTGTTTGATAACAATGATTGTCTGATAAAAATAGATATGTCAGAATATATGGAGAAACATTCTGTTTCAAAAATTATTGGTGCCCCTCCCGGATATGTCGGCTTTGAAGAGGGTGGGCAGCTGACAGAAAAAATAAGAAGAAAACCATATTCTGTTTTGCTGTTTGATGAAATAGAAAAGGCTCATCCCGATGTGTTAAATATTCTGTTACAAATTATTGAAGATGGGTATCTGACTGATTCACAAGGTAAAAGAGTTGATTTCAAAAACACGCTTATTATTATGACCTCCAATATCGGTGCTGAAATAATTATCAATAACAAAAGGGTCGGCTTTAATTCAAATACTGAATCTAACCTGAAAAAAGATGTTCTTTCAGAGCTTAAAAAACAGCTTAAACCTGAGCTTATAAACCGACTTGATGACCTGATTGTATTTAATAAGCTAACAAAGAATAACCTAAAAGATATAACTAAAAAATTACTTGATGAGCTAATTGTCAGAGCCAAAAATCTTAATATATCACTTCAATACACCGATGAGGCAATAGAAATTCTATCAAGTGTCAAAGAAACTGAACAATATGGGGCAAGACCTCTTAGAAGAAAGATTGTTGAAAAAGTTGAGAATATCCTGTCACAAAAAATTCTGGAAGATGAATTTAAAAAAGGCGATGTAATTGTAATTGATGCAATAAATGATGATATTTCACTAAATATTAGAGAAAAAATATCTGTAAAGGTATAAAAACTATAATTGGCAAGGGTTCAAATTTATTTTGAGCCTTTGCTTTTTCTTTGGAAACAAATAAAAATAGTATATTTTTCAATTAACAGCAAATAATTATCTTATAGTTTAAATATATATATTTTTAAAAAGGAGAATTTTATATGAAACTAGGTTTTGTTAGTGCAATTATGAGTGAATCTAGCTTTAAAGAGGTTATTGATACTGCCGCCGATATAGGTTATGAGTGCATAGAAGTTGCTTGCTGGCCTCAGGAAAAAGCTACAAGAAGATATGCTGGTGTTTCACATATAAATGTTGATGAGCTTGATGACAATAAAATACAGCATATAAAGGATTACATGAAAGAGAAAGGTGTAGAGATTTCCGCACTTGCCTACTATCCAAATACACTTGACCCTGATTTGGATAAACGAGGTAAATATATCAATCATCTTGAAAAGTTAATTTGTACTGCACCAAAATTTGATGTGCATACTGTTACAACATTTATAGGTAGAATTAAAGATAAAACAGTTGAAGAAAACCTTATCGAATATGAAAAGGTATGGAAACCTATTGTGAAGCTTGCTGAAGAAAACAATGTAAGAATTGCAATTGAAAATTGTCCGATGCTCTTTACGCAGGACCAATGGCCTGGAGGAGAAAACCTTGCAACAACACCTGCTATATGGAGAAAAATGTTTGAAATAATACCAAGCAATAACTTAGGAATTAACTATGACCCATCTCATTTTATATGGCAGCATATTGACTATATTCGCCCTCTTTATGAGTTTAAGGATAAGATTTTCCATGTCCATTACAAGGATATTAAGCTTTACAAGGACAATCTCTCAGATGTAGGTGTTATGGCTTATCCTCTTGATTATATGTCACCTAAATTACCTGGACTAGGTGATGTGGATTGGGCTAAATATGTTTCAGCACTTACTGATATCAGATATGATGGATATACCTGTATTGAAATTGAAGATAAAGCATTTGAAAATTCAGATGAGAATATTAAAAAAGCCCTCAAATTGAGTTATCACTATATGCGTCAATTCGTAATATAACTAGTGATTTGTTTTAACGGCAGTGATTTAATCGCTGCCGCTCTTTTTTTGCAAAAATAAAAAAGGTAAGTATAATAAAACTTACCTTTTTTTAAACTTATATTAGCACTTTTCCCATCTTCCTGATTCGGCAGACCTCATAACAGCATCACATACCTTGCTTACCTGATAAGCAACCTCAAAGCTTGTTGATGGCTGTTTACCCTCTACAATTGATTTTATAAATTCATACATTTCTATCGTTTTAAGCTCACCATAACCGATATTCATACCTGGAATATTCCATGTTACCTCTCCGTAGAAATGTGCTGGCCCCGTATAAATTGTCTTAAAGCCTCGTCTGTCATCAGGGTCCTTTGCAAAGCAAACCTGTAACTCATTTAAACGCTCATAATTAAAGAATAATGAACCCTCTGTTCCGTGAACTTCAACTGTTATAAAGTTGTTTCTGCCCCATGCGTTTCTTGTAGCCTCAATGCTTCCTACTGCACCACTCTTAAACTTTACAAGGAAGGAAGTTTCATCATCAACATCTACTGGCGCTTTTGTTGCATCACTGCCAAGCTTCACAGTACCAAGCAAGTCCACTCCACCCTCTTGCACAGGTCTTTCGTCAATATAGGTTTTAACGCTTGATACAACCTCTGATATTTCTCCAGCAAGATATTGTGAAATATCAATTACATGAGTTGCAATATCCCCTAATGTTCCTGCACCAGCTATTTTCTTCTGGAACCTCCATGAAAGTGGTGATGCAGGATCAGCACTCCAGCTTTGCAAATAAGTTGCTCTTACATTTAAAATAGTACCAATTGAGCCTTCTTCAATGAATTTTTTTGCTAATACAACTGCTGGAACCCTTCTGTATTGATATGCACACATACTTATAATATTATTTACCTTTGCTTCTGCTGCAGCATCAGCCATTGCTTTTGCATTCTCAATGGTATTTGCAATCGGCTTTTCACATATAACATGTTTGTTTGCCTTTAGTGCTGCAATAGATATTTCAGCGTGAGAATCATTCGGTGTACATACACTTACTACATCTATTTCAGGGTCGTTTACAATTTCATTCCAATCAGTACAGCTTTTTTCAAATCCAAACCTATCCTTTGAATCCTCTGCAATCTCCGGTACTATATCACATATTGTTTTGAACACAGGTATAGCAGGAGCTGGCCAGAAAAATTTAGGCATATTTGAATAAGCTACAGAATGAGCCTTTCCCATAAAACCAGCACCTATAAGACCAACATTTAACTTTTTCATAATAATTCCTCCAATTTCTTTTATTATTATCTTTTCTGTTTCTGTGCTAAGTTGCTTAATACAACAGCAACTATTATAATTGCACCCTTTACAATTGTTTGCTGTGCAGTACTTAATCCCGCAAGAATTAATGCATTATTAATTACACCCATTAGTATTGAGCCTACTAATGCACCTACAACTGATCCTGTTCCACCACTCATTGAAGTGCCTCCAAGTACAACTGCGGCTATAACAGACATTTCATCTCCCTCACCGAAGGAGAAACGCCCTGCCTGCATTCGTCCTGCATATAAAATTCCCGCAAAGGCTGCAAACGCTCCTGACATTAAGAAAACAATTATTTTTATTTTGTCAATTTTAATACCACTATAACCAGCTGATACCTCATTTCCTCCGACAGCAAGCGTATGTCGTCCGAATGGTGTTTTATTAAACAGGATAACTCCAACTATATAGAATAAGATAGTCCATAAAATCAGAACAGGTACTCCTCCAACATCACCAATACCAAATATTTTATTAAATGTCATGTTTTTTATAGGAACAGCTGCTGTATTTGTAATCCACATTGCACTGCCTCGTATAACCGACATCATTCCCATTGTCACAAGGAATGGTGGAATCCTAAACTTAGTAACCAAAATTCCATTCACTAGACCAGAACCTATTCCTAAGGCTAGTACAGATACCAAGGCAAGTGGTATTGAGTTGGTTTTTTGCAATACCAGTGAAACTATCATTGCACTCATAGCTGCAACTGCGCCAACAGTCAAATCTATTTGTCCTGATGCAATTACAAAAGTTCCTGCAACTGCCATTATAGATATCATTGCTGTTTGTCTTAATATATTAATAAGGTTGTTTTGAGTCAGAAACCCCTTATTGCCAAGTACAATAGAAAATAGTGCAAACATTATTACAAATACAATATATACCATGTATTTGCTCCATTCTATACTGCCAAAAAATAATCTGCTTTTACTCACTTCTTTGGATTGCATTCTGGAGTTCCTCCTCTGAATTTATATTTTTTCTTAAAATGCTTCCAGTAATTCGTCCATCAAAAATTGTTATAATTCTATCACATACGGAAAGCAACTCCGTAAGCTCAGATGAAACAAAGATTACTCCTTTGCCCTCATCCGCAAATTTTCTTATGATTTCAATTATTTCTGTCTTAGCACCAATATCAACACCTGCTGTCGGCTCATCAAGCATCATAATTTTTGGATTCATGTTCAACCATTTAGCTATGACAACCTTCTGCTGATTTCCACCTGATAATAGATTTATCCTTTTGTGTATGCTGTCCGTCTTTATATTTAATCGCTTAATATCATCATTAGCAAGTTCATTTGACGCCTTTTCACTTATTAAATAAGTTTTACCTATCAAAAGGTTTCGTAGATACGGAAGAATCGCATTGCTTTTAACTGAATGTCCCAAAACTAAGCCCTGTCTTCTTCTATCCTCAGGTATTAATGCAAAACCATATCTTATTGCATCCTGTGAGCTGTTTATATTTATTTCTTTACCCAAAAGCTCTATTGTTCCTCCAAGCTTTTTCCTAATTCCAAATAAGGTTTCCAATATTTCTGTTCTTCCACTTCCCATTAGCCCTGCGATACCCAATATTTCTCCTTTTTGTAATTCAAATGAAATATTCTGTATTTTATCGCTTATCTTAAGATTTTTAACTTTAAGTATTAAATCTTTATTCGCATCATATTCTCTTTCAACCCATTCAAACTTCTTTTGCGATGCTTCTCCTCCAACAAGATGTGAAATAATTTTATCTAAATCCAAATTTTCAATATTATCAGTTATTATTTTCTTTCCATCCCTTAGTATTGTAACAGCATCAGATATTGATAATATTTCATTCATTCTATGAGAAATATATACCATCGAAACACCATTTTCTTTAAGCTGCCTTATAATCCTGAACAGCTGTACTGTTTCTGAGTCAGAAAGTGATGCAGTCGGCTCATCTAGAACAAGAATCCTTGCATTCTTAGAAATAGCTTTTGCAATTTCAATCATCTGGCTCATACCAACACTAAGCTGATTCACCTTTAACTCGGGATTAATAAATATCCCTAAGTCATTTAAAATTTCCTTAGCCCTTTTATTCATTGCTGAAACATCTCTAAATCCAGTCTTTGTTATCTCCTCACCCAAAAATATATTCTCAGCAATGGTCATAGTCGGAACTAATGACAGCTCCTGAAATATCATGGCTATACCATTTTCTTTTGCATCTTTAGTATTCTGGATATTCTTCCTCTCACCGTTAATATAAATTTCTCCTGAATCAAGACTATAAACACCTGTCATAATCTTCATAAGCGTGGATTTTCCTGCACCATTTCCACCAACAAGTGCATGTACTTCTCCTTCCTGCAGGGTGAAATCAACATCCTTTAATACCGATACATTACCAAAGGATTTATTAATTCCCTTCATTTCTAATATCGCTTTACCCAATCTCACCACTCTTTTCTTTTATATAACATATAAGTTAATTAGGCGTTTTAAATAGACTTCAAAACGCCTAATTAAAACTTAAAAACTACTTATTTGAGCTACTTATTTGCTGCTTCCTTTAACCAATCTGGTGCTTCAACATGGTATACCTTTTCATATGCCTCAAGGATATTGTTTCTATCTACACGCATTGCTGGTACTGCTACATATGCTGGTGCTTCCTTACCTAAAAGTGAATATGCTGCAAGAGTTGCCTCAGCAACACCCTGATCATATGGTAGCTGTGCACCAAGTCCTAGAACATTTCCCTCTGCGATTTCCTTAGCGATATTATTACCCAAGTCAATTGTACTTAACTTTACATTATTATAGCCACCAGCTCTTAGTGATGACAATACACCCTCACATGGTACATCCCAATGTGCGAAAATTGCATCAATATTAGGATTTTGAGTAAGCATTGCGTCCGCTACTGAGCTTGCTGCATTAGTATCTGTAAAGCCCATTTTTGAAACAACCTCTATATCAGGATATTTATCTTTCATCGTCTTTTCAAATGCTTCTAATCTTTGGTTAGTTACAAAGAAGTCAACATCATAGAAAACAACACCAATTTTGCCTTTTCCATTCAATGCTTCACCTATTAGGTCGGCCGCAATTATACCATTACCATAGTTGTCCGCTGATACACAGCTTACATAATTCTTGCCTGCTTTAAATCCTTGCGGAACATTATCCATGAAAACTATTCTTATGCCTGCGTCCGCTGCTCTTTGATATGCATCAGCAGTCGCAACTGCGTCTGTTGGAATACTTATAAGAATATCAGGCTTTAATGCCATAACTGTTTCAATATCTGCAACTTGCTGCTCTGCTGAGAAGTTAGCATCAGTTGTTGCAACAACTTTAATACCTAACTTGTTAAAGGTATCAGTTAAACCCTTTACCTGTGAGGCAGACCAGTCATTACCACCATAGTGAAGACAAATTGCTGCTGTATAATTTCCTGATTTGATTTTTTCAATCTCTTCATCTGTTAATGACAAATTATTTGCATTAACAGCAGTTTCACCATTCGGACCTGTTGACTTTATTTCAGCCTTATCATTATCGGTAGTAGTAGATGAAGTTTCAGCTTTACTTGTTTGAGCCTTTGAATCCTTTGAGCTATCCTTATCCTTATCTCCACAAGCAGTTATTACAAACATCATTGATAAAGCTAATAATGCTGATAGAATTTTTTTCTTTTTCATAGTAAACTCCTTTTGTATTATTTTTATTTTACTTAACTTAATGGCATAAATTCTTGAAGAAATTCAAATGATATCTTACATGCTTCATATGGGTCACCTGAATAACCGTCAATTTCAACTAACCAGTCACCATTATAATTATTTTGCTTAAAATAATTTATAATATTCGATAAATTTATATCTCCTTTTCCAAGTGGAACAAATTGTCCGTTCTTTAAATCCTTAAGGTGTACATATTTAATGCGGTCATAATACTTCTTTATTATTTCAAGTGAATCTCCTCCACCCGCCTCAAGATGAGCAATATCAGGACAAAATGCAATATCCGATAAAGCAAATAACTTATCGATTTGGTCTGGCTTTTCAACCATACAACCTAGATGAGGATGATAGCTAGCAATAAGTCCATGCTTTTTTACTATTTCATTTGCTCTATCAACACCCTTTGCAAGCAGTTCATAGTCAGAATCCTTTATTCCACTTGCTCGGGCAGCTCCTCCTCCTAAAACAATATGTTTTGCTCCAAGTTTTTTAGCTAATGCACTTACTTTATCTATACGATATAATTCATCCTCTAAAGCATCTCCATAAATATAGCCAGCACCTATATAAACACCTAGCAGCTTTGCATTGTATTTATTTAAAATTTCAGTAAATTTCTCTGGATTATCCTCATACCTTGATAAATTACCATCAAAAATTTCGATATATTCAAATCCTACCTCTGTAATTTTCTTTATAGCCTCTTCGTCATCACACATAGTTACATATCTTACATCCTTAGCATTTATTACTCCTCCACCAGAACCAACCAGTTCTCCAAATGCATTTGTCATATACCCTAAACTCATAGCTTGTCTCCTTCCTTACTTTATATTCTTTATTTAAGTTAAATTTTTAATCTTCACTCTAACTTTTAAAATTATAACTGTATAATTAGTGTTTATATTGGAATAAATAATTATACAGGTTCAACTACAGTTTTATTGTATCTGTTTTTTTTTCAATTATACTATTTGACATTTAGTTTAATAATTTTCTAAAAAATTATAGAATAACGGAGGATTTTCTATGAAAAGATTTTTTTGTACTGTTTTAGCCTGCCTAATATTCATGTTGTGCTTTACTGCCTGTGGAAAAAAGGATGATAATAAAGATGGACCAATTGCTATAATTGTTCCTTCAGCAAGTCATGGCTGGATGGCAGGTATATCATATTTTGCTAAACAAAAATGTGAGGAACTTAACTTAAAAGAAGGAAGTGGCTATAAACTCCTTACATCTGCAAATGTTAATGAGCAAGCTAATCAGATTGAGGAGATGATTAACCTTAAATGCTCTGCAATTGTTCTGCTCCCTCATACAGATGAGGTTTCAGTAACAGCACAGAAAATTATCGACGCTAATATACCTTTAATAGTTTTTGACAGAAAGGTTTCATCAGACTATACTGCATACTTTGCAGGTGATAATGCTGGTATTGGTTCATATAGTGCTGAATATCTTGGCAAACAGCTTAATGGCAGTGGCACTATCGCAGTACTGAATGTTCCTAGCTCAGGCTCTGTAAGTACTGAACGAGTTAATGCATTTAAAGATGTTATGTCTGAAAAATACCCAGATATTAATTTGATTGATATGACTGCTCCTGATTTTACACAGCAGTCAGGCTTAAAGACTCTTAGCGATGTCCTTGTAGCAAATAATAAAATTGATGCAATATTCTCAATAGATGATGAGTCCTCAATCGGTATGTTACAAGCAATAAAAGACGCTAACAGAACTGATGTAAAGTATCTAACAGGTGCTGGCGGAAGTCAAAATTATTTTGAAAAGATTTCAAAATCTGAACAGCCTATTTGCATTACTGCAACATATAGCCCCAGCATGATTAAAGACGCTGTTCAGGCAGCTGTTGATATAAAGGATGGGAAAAAGGTTGAAAAGGATAATATTATCCCTCCTACAATTGTAACTAAGGATAATGTCTCAAGCCTGCTAGACCCTAACTCACCGTACTAAACTGAAAAATCCATAAACAGGAGCTAAAAATGCCTAAATATATTGTTAAAATGCAATCAATTGAAAAAGCATTTGGTGGTAATAAGGTTTTGCATGGAGTGGACTTTTGCTTGCAAAAAGGCTCTGTTCATGCCCTTTTGGGCGAAAATGGTACTGGTAAAACTACGCTTATGAATATTCTTGGAGGAGTAGTTCCTTGTGATAAAGGCGAGATTTATATAAATGGTAGAAAAGCAGTAATTAATTCTCCTTCTGACGCTGAAGAGTATAATATTGCCTTTATTCATCAAGAGATAATGCTTGTCAATGATTTGCGTATTTACGAAAATCTATTCTTAGGTAATGAGCTAAAACATGGCGTTACGATTAATAAGAAGGCCATGATAAACAAAGCAAAGAATATTCTTAACAATATGGGAATAGATTTAGACCCGACAGCATTGACAAGCACACTTACTACCTCCTATAAACAAATTGTAGAGATTGCATCTGCATTACTGAAAAAAGCCAAAATAATAATAATGGATGAACCGACAGCTTCACTTAATCCTACAGAAATTGAACGAATCTTTATGATAATGGAAACATTACAAACTAAAGGGGTTAGCTTTGTTTTTATATCGCATAAATTAAATGAAGTCTTGAGAATCTGCGACCATTTTACTGTAATGCGTGATGGTAAAGTTGTAATTTCTGATAGACTAACTTCTGATATCGACGAACATCAGCTTGCTAGTTATATGGTTGGAGCAGAGTTATCATTTTATTCTGCCTATTCTCCCAGAACCGTTGGCAATAAAATTCTGGAAACAAGAAATTTATCATACAAAAAAGACTTTGCAAATATAAATATTACCTTGCATAAAAGTGAAATCATTGGTGTGACAGGTCTATTAGGCGATGGCAGAAGTGAACTTTTTTCTACTATATATGGCTGTAATTCGGAATATGAGGGTGAGATTATTGTAAACGGACAAAAAGAAAATATAACCTCAACAGTTATTGCAAAAAATTTAGGAATATCCTATCTTCCGAATAATCGTAAAGAAAAGGGAATTATAAAGGACCTATCCATTTCAAAAAATATGAGTATTTCTATTCTTGATAAGCTAAAAAGGCTGTTGATAATTGACAGAAAAGCAGAGCTTTTTTCAAATCAGGATTTCATCAGAAAGCTCAATATAAAACTACACAACTTAAATAACTCAATTTTAAGTCTTTCAGGAGGCAATCAGCAAAAGGTTATACTTGCAAAAACCTTAAGCAGTAAACCTAATATTCTAATTTTGGATAACCCCACTCAGGGCGTTGATATTGCTGCTAAATTTGAAATTTATAACATCATCGTTAAGCTTGCTGAATCAGGTGTTGGAATTGTTATCCTATCAAATGAGCCTCAGGAAATTTTAAGTCTATGTGACCGAATTTATGTTATGTATCAAGGTAAAATAAGAAAAGAATTTAATCGTGATGAAGCCTCACAAAAGAAAATAATGATTATTGCTACTGGTGGGGCTTTGTAAAGGACTGAAATGCTTATGAAAAATATATTGAATAAAGATAACCTAAAGGATTTCGCTAACCAAAATAGTGCTTTTATTGCATTCATGGGACTATTCATGCTTGCTGTTATAACCTGTGGTACTACATTTTTAAATATTGGTAATCTCATGAATATTTTAAGAAATAACTCAATTATTGGAATTGTTTCACTTGGTATGACGCTTGTAATAATTAATGGAAGCATTGACCTATCTGTCGGATCTCAGCTTGCATTAACTGCACTAATTGCACTCTCAATTATTAATTCTACTCAGAGCATTATTCTTGGAATTATTTTAAGCCTAATTTCAGCAGTCGTTTTTGGATTTATTACAGGCTGGCTGGTTGCAAAATTTAATGTTCCAGCATTCATAGTTACTCTTGGTACCATGACAATTTATCGTTCTTTATCCCAATATTTTTTTGATGGCGGAGGACTCTTGGTGTCCGGTAAATCAGCAAAAGCATTTATATCAATATCTAATATGAACCTGTTTGGAGTAATTCCACTGCCAATTATTTTCTGGCTCATACTTGCTTTTATCATATCCTTCTTTATGTCAAATACGCCTACGGGACGATATATCTATGCAGTTGGAAGCAACGAAAAAGCAACCAGACTTTCAGGTATCAATATCAACAGAGTTAAGGTATATACCTTTATTATTTCTGGAATATTTGTTAGTATTGCTGGAATTGTTGAGGCATCAAGATTAGGAAGTATAAATTCTGCCTCCTCCGGTATTTCATATGAAATGGACGCTATTACATCTGTTGTTATTGGCGGAACAAGCATGTCGGGTGGTAGGGGCAAAATTATAGGTACTGTTTTCGGGACCCTTACACTTGGTGTAATTAACAACATGATGAATCTTTTTGGAGTGCCACCATTCCTTGTAGGTGCTGTAAAAGGCGTAATTATTATTTTCGCTGTGCTTTTCCAAAAGCGACTTAATATAAAAGAAAATGACTAGTCATTAGTTATAATAAAAAATGGTATAGCAAAATGCTATACCATTTCTAAACTATTCATTTTCTATACTATTTGTAAAGTTTAAACTACTTTATACTTGCTTTTCTTCTGTATCTATAGATCTTCTGTGTTTCAACATCTGTTAAGTCATCTTCTTCAATTTTATTGAAGCCCCACTCGCCCCATTCACTCCATTCAGTATAAACATTCTTCCTGAATGAGTAAACATGCTCAACAATTTCTCTTGTCCTATGCTTATACCACTCTGAATCCTTTGTGCCATATTTTAATGCATAATATACTCCACCAACATCATAGCCTGCTATGCTGATATTGGCAATTACAATATCATTAGCTGGTGTTAAAGTGCCATTATCATCAGCCCTATGCCATTTTGTATAGGAAACATCTGAGTCATTTTTGCTTATAATCTCCCTATACTCCCAATCATCAACTGTTGTTCCAGGATTAAACGTTACAGCAAGTCGAGCAGTACCGAATGACTCAATAATATCTTCATCACTACCCTTATAGTTCCAACCACAATATTTAAAGCCCACTTTTTTTGATGCGACTTCACATAAATCAGAGTTTTCCTTCATTTCTGAAAGATAATAATCCTCTTCAACCCAGTCAGAATAAACATTCTTTACCTCATAAATCTCATAATCTGGATACTCATCCTTGCTTGAACTTTCTTTATAATCAATAGTCTGTTGTCTTGTGCGTGAGCGATATTGAATCTTTTCCTCAACATCAAACTTATGTAGCTTATCTTCAGGAATAGTTTCTGTACTCCAATCTGTCCATGTTCCAACACTTGTAACCAATGTAATTGTTGAGCCAACAGCAACCTTTGTACCTGGTTCTTTGTCCTGAGAAATAACATCTCCATAAGGAATTGTTTCACTATTTTTAGTTTGAATTTCTACAACCAAGCCTAAATATTCGAGCATTGACTTTGCTGTTATCTTATTTTGTCCAACTGTATCAATCACCTTTACAGTATTTGGCTTTACAGCCTCTTCCTCCAAAAAGTCATCGCTAAGTGTGTGTATAATTGGATTTATTGGCTTAGAAGCTTCACTTTCCACCTTTTGAGCTTGTACTTCTTTTTCAACTGCTGGTTGACTTGACTTAGCAGATTTGCTATCTGGCTGCATAGGCTGAGCAATCTGTTGAGCAGTTTGTTGTTGTGTAGTTTGTTGTTGTGCAGACCTGATCTCATCAATTGGTTTATTGAAAAAGTCATCGCCACTAAGCTTAGCTTGCTTTGCTTCCTGTTCTTTATAATCCTGAACTTTAATTTCATCATTTTTAGGTACAGAAACCTGTTCCATAGTTTCTTTTCTTTTGATTGGCTTTGTAAAATCCTTTTCTTCAAATTGTTTTTCATCTGTTACACTAGATGATCCAGATTTAAATAATTCACTTATTGGTTTCTTCAAAATGCTTGTTTCAGTTTGTTTATCACCTACTCTGACTTCTGAACCACAAAAACCACAGAAATTAGGTTTCCCCTTTAAATTTTCTCCGCAATTTGGACACTTCATATGTAAACCCTCCAACCTGATTTTCTTATATAATACTTATTTTATAATATAAAACAATGTGAAAAATAATTACAAGTTACCTTTTTAAGATGTAAATTTGCAATAATCTTTCCCAACATAAGCTATTTATTAGTTTACCATATTTATTGTTATTTTTCAATATATTTAAGCACTACTATAATATTTTTTTATAAATTACTGCAAAAGTTAATATAAAACTTGTTCAATATATATAAGTTATTCTATAATTTTATGCTTGTAACATGTGTAAAATTTATATATTGAATATTTGGTAAACTATTTGTGAATATTTATAATTATTTTTACTAATTATTGAAAAATATTATTCTTTATGATAAAATTTAAATTATAACATATTATAAATATATTGACGCTGAAAACAAATCTATTTTGACAAGGAGTTGAAATTATGAATAAAATAAAAATTTTAGGCTTTGCTGGCAGCTTAAGAAATGATTCTTATAATAAAGCTCTGCTAAGAGCAGCTTCAGAGCTTCTGCCTGAAAATACTGAACTTGAAATATTCGATTTGGCAAACATTCCATTATATAATCAGGACCTTGATGGACAAGCGCCATCATCAGTTTTGGAGTTTAAAGATAAAATCAAAACAGCTGATGCAATTTTAATTGCTACACCTGAGTATAATTACTCCATTCCAGGTGTGCTTAAAAATGCTATGGATTGGGCTTCGCGTCCTTATGGCGATAACTCATTTGACAATAAGCCACTTGCTATTATGGGTGCTTCTATCGGTAATTTAGCTACTGCAAGGGCTCAATATCATCTAAGACAAACCTGCGTTTTTCTAAATATGCATGTGGTAAATCAACCTGAGGTTATGGTTGCCTCAGTGCAGGATAAAGTTGATAGCAACGGCGTTTTAACTGATGAAACAACTAAGGGAATCATTAAAAATTTACTTTTTAACCTTGTAGAACTCACAAGAAAATTAAAATAAGACTATAATAGCCTTCAAACACCTAGTCAAAGTTATCTTATGGGTGTTTTAAGTAATATCTCTTAATTTTATATCTTATAGCAAAAATAGCAAAAAAGGGCTGCAATAAAATTATATTGCAGTCCTTATCTATTTTTTATTTTGGAGTTTGGTTTATTGTTGTTGAAAGTTTATTATTTATTAGCAATTAGCTCTTAAAAACTTCTTCACAAGTTGTAGTTTAATAAAGCATACATAAATTATTATATTTAAGTATTAAAACAGCATCAGATGAAGTTACTTCACCATCACCGTCAATATCTGCAACCTTTAGTTCCACTTCTGCCAAGTGATTTTTCCCAAGCATTAAATCATTAAAAATTTTAAGTACAATTATTGCGTCATCTGAATCTATTATTTCATCATAATTTAAATCACCCATAAGCATTTTGTCTTTTTCAATTATAGTTACCTCTCCGCATATTATTGCTGCTTCCACTGAACCATTCATACTTGATAATAAGTTTATTCTATCCCAATTCAATTCATATACTTTTCCTGCTTCAGCCCCTTCAGGAATCTTTAAACGCAAATTTATAATTGCACCATCTTCAGTACTGCCTAAAACTGAACCCCCTGAAACTGCTATCTTATTATCAACTTTATAAATATTTAACATTGAAAACAAACCTGAATTTTTATAGCCAACAAACTCTAACCCCTCATCAAAACTCAAAATTGCACCAAAAGCAGTAATTCCCGGATTGTTTTTTTATGCCTACTGTAACAGTAACAATATCTCCAGCATAAGTTTCCTGGTTATAAAAAACTAATTCTGTTTTTGCTTCAATGTCTT
Source organism: Clostridiales bacterium (assembly GCA_012519635.1). Lineage (GTDB taxonomy): Bacteria > Bacillota > Clostridia > Oscillospirales > Ruminococcaceae > JAAYPV01. The sequence goes on along the minus strand of JAAYPV010000077.1, from coordinate 6,201 downwards.
TGTTTTCTTTTACAAAGCTGTGAAAGACATAGCTGAAAAAGCAATTGCAATAGTTGTTAAACTGCTGACTAATTTCCTTACTGCTGTTTTCACAAAAAACCCTCCTCATATAATTTAAAAAGCCGGCACCCTTATAAGGATGCCGACTTGAATGTCGATAATTGCAACTGGCTGCCATATAATAGGCCCTATAGCTTTGCGTCCTTACCTTTCGATAAGTTTGCCAAAATATTCACTTTTCTATAATGCTTTTTTGTTTCTTTAATATTATACACTCTTTATTTTTTAGTGATTAATCCTAAGTGAATTATATGTAAATAATCAATAAATAAAACAGACTTTTTATTTTGTACTACTTACCTAAAAGCATTCCCATCATTTCATGTCCTTTTTCTATATAAACACCTGTGCTTTCTGCTGTTTTCTCATTAAATACATTAACACCAGCAAAATCCTTTGTACTGTCGTATATTAAAAATGGTACTGGGTCATTAGTATGCGTTCTCAATGAAATAGGTGTTGCATGGTCGGGAACTACCATTATTCTGTAATCGCCCATATTTTCAAGCCCTTCTAAAATTGGTCCAAGAATTTTCTCATCAATAAGTTCAATTGCCCTAACCTTATTCTCTATCTCATTCCTATGTCCACACTCATCAGGTGCTTCAATATGAATATATACAAAATCCTGACCTTTTTGCAACTCTTGCAATGCAGCATTTGCCTTTCCTTCAAAATTAGTGTCAATATATCCAGTTGCACCCTCAACCTCAACAACATTCATACTCGAAAACTTACCAATACCCTTTAATAAATCAACTGCTGAAATCATTGATGCCTTTAATCCAAATTTATCTTTAAATGAATCAAGCTCTGCTCTTACACCCTCGCCCCATAGCCATATACTGTTTGCTGGACAAAGCCCTTTTTCAATCCTTGCTATATTAACATGGTGATTTTTAAGCAGGTCATATGATTTTTTCATTAAACCATAAAGCTTTTGTGCATTTTTGTGAGTAGGAATATATTCTTTTACACCTTTACCAATAATGTCATGTGGAGGAGTCAATTTCCCGATTTCAAGAGTTCCGTTACTCCAAATTAGGCAATGACGATAGCTTACACCACTATAAAATTTAAATTCATCACTATTAAGATGTTCAGCAAGGTATTCAATTAATATTTTTGCTTCAGCCGTTGATATATCATCTGCACAATAATCAAGTATTGTTTTGTCCTCATAATCCAGCTCATCAGTAACTGTAACCAAATTGCACCTTAACGATACATCAGTTGGAAGCATATCTACTCCAATACTTCCAGCCTCTAATGGTGAACGTCCTGTATAATACTTTTTAGGGTCATATCCTAACACGGACAAATTCGCAACATCACTACCCGGACTCATGCCATCTGAAACTGTCTTAACCAAGCCCACCTCAGCCTTTTTTGCCAGCCTGTCAAAATTAGGTGTATTCGCATACTCCAATGGAGTTTTTCCATCAAGTTCTTTTAGTGGATAATCTGCCATTCCATCACATAAAATTACAACATATTTCATATAAAAGCTCCTAATCTTAAAAATTAACTATAGCCAGATTATATTAAACGCCATATGTTTCTCTGTATTCAAGCATCTTCTCCAGATATTCCTTACCAGGAATAATATCATTTTTAAGCGCCTCGATTATGTCAATAACCGTAATTATAGGATAAACCTTTATTCCTAATTCCTCATTAACCTCCTGTACAGCTGAACGCTCACCCTTGCCCTTTTCCATTCTGTCAACAGAAATAAGCATACCAGTTACATCTACATCAGCAGCAGCCTTTATAACAGGTAAAACCTGACGAATGGCTGTTCCAGCAGTTATAACATCCTCAATTATTACGACCTTTTCGCTATCAGTCAGCTTTTTCCCAACAATAACTCCGCCTTCTCCATGATCCTTTTCTTCCTTTCTGTCAAAACAGTAGTTAACCTCCATGCCATATTTATTATGCATTGCTATACTGCATGCAACTGCTAAAGGAATACCCTTGTATGCAGGCCCAAACAATGTATCAACCGGAATATTATTTTCCTTAATGCATTCAGCGTAATATTCACCTAGCTTTGCAAGCTGAGTACCTGTTTTGTAATTACCTGTATTAATAAAATATGGTGCCCTTCTACCACTTTTTAATGTAAAATCTCCAAATGTCAATACTCCACATTCCGCCATAAACTTAATAAAACTTTCCTTATAATTCATATTATCCTCCATCTATAATAAATATAATATTAATTAAACCTTAATTCATCTATTCCTCACACTCATCAAGACTTTTCAGCCATGCATTTACGCAAGCATCACTTGGCATTATAAATGAACCTCTTGGAGATAAAGAAATATTTCCCGTTTTAACTCCATCAGGTGAGCATGAACGCTTGAACTGCTGTGAGAAAAATCTCCTGTAAAATACTCTTTGCCATTTTAAAATCACATCACCTGTGTAAATCCCATCAAAAGCAAGCTTCGCCATACGATAAATCTTCTTAGGCTCAAAACCATATCTCACCACATAATACAATAAGAAATCATGTAATTCATATGGGCCTACTATATCCTCTGTTTTTTGAGATATTGAACCATCCAATGTTGGTGGAAGCAATTCCGGACTTATTGGTGTTTGATTTATATCCATTAAAACAGCTTTTATTTCCTCATTGGAGTTTTTCGCCTCAAAACTTACCATATATCGTACTAATGTTTTAGGAATTGAAGCATTTAAACTATACATTGACATATGGTCAGCATTATAGGTTGTCCAACCAAGTGCAAGCTCAGATAAATCACCAGTTCCGATAAGCAGTCCATTCTGCTGGTTAGCAATATCCATTAAAATCTGTGTACGCTCCCTTGCTTGTGCATTTTCATATGTGCTATCGTGATTATTCACATCCTGCCCAATATCCTCGAAATGCTTTAAAACACTATCCTTTATATTAATTTCCTTTAATGTAATACCATATGCCTCAGCAAGCCTGCACGCATTATTATATGTCCTGTCCGATGTTCCAAAGCAAGGCATTACAACTGCTATTATTCCTTTTCTGTCAAGCCCAAGCATATCCATTGTATGGACTGCAACTATTAATGCTAGAGTTGAGTCAAGTCCACCTGATAACCCTAAAATCAGTCTTTTACAGCCTATATGCTTCATTCTTGAGGCAAGACCCACTACCTGAATTTGGTAAGTCTCAAAGCAGAACTTATCAATTTCATCCTTATTATTAGGAATAAATGGCATTTGCGAAAACTTTCTTTCTATATTAATTTGATTTTTTTCCATCGAGAAAAGTTCAAATCTATAACCCTCATCTTGTAATATAAATTCCGTTGAACGAATTCTTTCACTTTGTAAGATTTGAAAATCTATATCTGCATAACATATCCCGCTTTTGAAAAGCTCTGATTCACTCAAGATAACTCCATTTTCAGCAATTAAATTATGTCCCGCAAAAACCAAATCAGTTGTCGATTCGCCTATACCGGAATTCACATGAGCATATGCGCAAAGTAATCCTCTCGACTTCGCCTTTACAATTGTACGCCTATTCTCTGAGGCTCCTACTATTTCATGGCTTGCAGATAAGTTGATTATCAGTGTTGCTCCAGCCTTTACAAGTCCTGAAGTACCACCAAGCAATAAATCGGCTGATATTTCAATTCCTATCTTAAATTCAGGCATATTTTCATTCACAAAAATTATATTTGTACCAAAGTGAACGGAATAGCCATTGAATTGAACACAGTCATTAGAAATTTTACTCTCAAAATATCTCGACCTTCCCTCAACGCTACCATTATTTGGAACCAGTCCTAAAAGCCTGCCCTTGTAAATAAAGGCTCCGCAATCATATAGCTTATCCTTATGTTGATATGGCAAGCCGATAACAATGAGTATATCTAAATCCTTTGTCCTGTTTATTATGTCTGAAAGTGCTTTTTTTGTAGATTGGATTAAAGTATGCTGAAAAAACAAATCACCACAGGTAGAACCAGTTAAACAAAGCTCAGGAAATGCAATTAGTTTTGCCCCCCTGCTTTTAGCAGTAAAAATCATTTTTACAATCTCTTCAGCATTATGTTCACAATCAGCAACCTTTATATCTGGGGTTGCACATGCTATCTTTACAAATCCACTATTCATAATTTATTCCACCAACCTTCATATAATAATTATAACCTAAACAGAATATATATGCAATAATTTTATCCGGATTATTTTCAGCAAAAGACGTTTGTGTTTTTTACCAAATTTACTGCTAAAGAACATATATTAACATACTATTAATAAAAAATTAACTAATTATAATAACTTATGAATAAACAATTAATGTTAATTTTTTCGTTACCTTTGTTAATAAAATGCAATTAAATGTAATAATTCTGTTATTGAAGATATCCCATAAGTATATATAATATATAGTAGAGATAAATAAATATGTGTAGAATCTTACAATTTGAAGATTCTAAATAAGAATTTTATGTCCATAAACAATTTCTTACTAATCAGTTTATTTAAATGATTGTTAAGTCAATTATGGATAAAATCACCCTCTGTATATATATACAGAGGGTGATTTCTTTATTATGTTTAACTACTGAATGACCAAGAATCTATCTCCATTTCACCACTGAATATGAAGTAAACATCCTGTGTTCCTGAAATATTGGATATTCCATAGGTTATCTCTGCAAAATTACCACCAGTTGCTGGAACATCAACATAACCTACCACTGTTCCAGTCTCACTACCTGTGCAAATCTTTATTGCATTATTAGTAGCTGATTTCACGCGAACTGTAATTGATTTTGCACCATCCTTAAATGCAGCACCCTTAACTCCCAACCAGGAACCTTTTGCCGTCTTTACTGTTGTATCGCCAAGTCCAATAACATTATTTCCTCCTTGACGATATATTGTTTCTGCCTGAACCGTTTCATATGGATTAAGTGTCTGTATCTGAGATACTCCCTTCATCGTTCCAGTAACAGATTTAATTGTTCCATCTGGATTAATTGTAACCTTATCAACCTGTGGCGAACGATAGTTTCCAGTAAGACCTGCCGCTGACTCAACTGCTCTTGCATGATAGAACAAATAATACTGTCCTTTAAATTCAGCTAGTGTATGATGATTGTTACCATATAATCCAAAGAATGTACCCTGATTTACAAACATTATGCCTCTATAAGTAAATGGACCCATCGGACTACTGCTGGTCATATATGCTATCTGTCCACTTCCAATACCTAAGTTATTTCCACTGGTACTCCAGTTTGTACAATAGCTGTAATAATAGGTATTGCCAATCTTATTTATCCCTGAATCCTCAAACATATATGGTGCATCTATTTCTTGTGGAATTCCATCAAGACTTATCATGTCAGCACCAAGCTTTACGACCCTGGCTGTTTTTGGATTTGCATTCTGTCCTTCAGGTACTCCTCCACCAAAGTAAAGATACCCTGTTCCATCATCATCAACAAATACTGCTGGGTCGAAAAGCCATGTAACATTTGCATTTGGAGTTTGTCTTGATACCAAAGCCTTTCCTATAGGGTCAACCCAAGGACCTGTAGGACTATCACTTGTAAGAACTCCTATTCCACTTGCATTATTACAGAAGTATAAGAAAAACTTATCCTTCCCGTTTATTGTTTTGTAAGCTGCAGTCGGAGCCCATGACTGAGATGCCCAAGTACAAGCACCACTTGGACCAGCGACTGAAATGGGACCATGATCTGTCCAGTTGACTAAATCAGCTGATGAGATACAATTTATTTTATTAACATCTGAATAATTATTGTCAATTACATTTCCATTGCTACCATACTGCAAAACATCATTTGTGGTATAAACATATACCCTGTCTTTGTAAACCAGTACTCCAGGATCTGCACCAAATCTTTGAGTATATAATGGATTATTGTTTCCATTCTCCTTATACCCAGCAGCAAGCTTTACTGAACTGAACATAGACTCCATCTTCTGAATATCAGCCGTTGGAACCTCAGGTGCATTAACCGGAAACTCTCCAATCTTTCCTAAAACGAATTCTTTGAGATACTTTACATCATCAGCATCAACAGTACCGCTCTGGTCGACATCTGCTGCTAGCTTAGCCGCGTTGCTTGCAAAGCCTGAAAT
>JAAYPV010000076.1 GCA_012519635.1 Clostridiales bacterium | reverse complement strand
TTTTTATTGAATATGCTATAATTACAACACTGGATTATTCATTTTGACGATGGGGTGATTTCATGGCTGATGAAGAATTATATGGAATAAAGGTTCCGGAGCTTGAGGATGAAGTTCAGGAATATGCAAGAACAAAAGAGTCGAAGCTTGAGGATGTAGTAGCGCCTACCTTAGAAGATGTCTACACACCACCGCCAAGCTCAAAAAAATCTGCATTGGACGATATTGCTGCACCTGTGCTTGAGGATACATATACAGTTAAGGACAAGGGATTAGGTGGACTAGATGATATAAAGGCTCCTACGCTTGAGGATACCTATGTTGAACCAAAGAAGGAAAAACCTGCTGATGAACAGGATTTAGAGGCGGTTAAGGCTGCTTTACTTGAAGATGATGTTAAACCTAACTATCAGCCAAGATTTGTAGATACAAGTGCTGAAGAGGCAAGGAAAGAAGCACTTCATCGTTCTATTAAGAGTTCGTTAAGTGAAAAACCTGCGAGTTATGATGAGAAGAAAAGCCTTGAAATGTATCGCGCTTTGATGGAGGAAAAGCAGATTGAATTGGCTAAAAAGGGTGGTAAAAAGGTAATAGTGCTTATGATTTTGGGCATTATTATGAGTGTGGTGTTCTATTTATTTGCTACAACAAATGATTTGAAGCCTGATAGAGTTGTGGTTGTGGATAAGGTTGCTACTGGAATCACTTACTGCTGTATAGCGTCGGGAGTTACTTCATTTATTATGCTTGCAAGGTCAAGAGCTGCAAAGGGCTTAGCATCATTTGTATTTGGACTTATGACTGCTGTTTCGTTAATTGGTGGGGGGTATATTCTCACTGAAAAAACTAATTTTGCAGTAAATTTAGCTATGATAATTGTAGTTTTCGTATTGAATGTATATATTAGCTTTTCACTTGGCTCAAGTGAGGCGATAGATTTATATTATAAGGGTAAAAATTCATAAAAAATAGGAACACTTCAATTGAAGTGTTCTTTTTTGTGCCATTAATTACAAATTGGTAATAAAATTTAAAATTCGTGTTATTTTGCTTGACATATGGAAATGTATTTGCTATAATTTTATAGCGATGTGTTCTATTACATACAGTACACTAAAGTTATATGGGAAAGGGACGATGGATTTGAATGTAAAGAAAATTCTAAAAAGTGTTAACCGTGGTGTTTTGCTAGGTGCAATTATTTTTTTGGGCTTGGTGATTTATTTAGTTATTGATTCAATAAATTTTAAAAAGGATATTCCAAAGTTTGAACAGTTTATTGAAGATTATTATGCCGAAATGGCTGAGTTTGCAATTACTCCTGAGGAAAATCGTAAGTTAAACGATTTGGGTATAACTAAAAAAGAAATAGAAAGAGTCAAGAAAGATTATACAAACTTTATTAATGAGAATTGGACAAATTATTCTAATGAATTTTATTATAATACAACTAAAGAAGATTTGATTAGTGGTACAGAGTATTATGATAGTTTGAGTGAACGCGTTATAAAATATTTTAACGGATATGTAGTTGACTGGAAATACAGGTTAACTGATATTAAGGTTAGAAAGTCTGGACCTAATATTGTAAGTGTTTCCTTTACTGATGATGTCACAATTGAGGCTGTTGGCAATCCTCTTTTAATGGCTATTGATGGACCACAGCCACCACAATATATGGAATACATTAAAAATTATGAAGAATTAAAAAGTAATAATGAGGTACAGAAATATAACAGATCAATTTCATATACAATTAGGCTTATGAAAATTGATGGCGAATGGAAAATATATGGTTTGGTAAATGACTGGTATAGCTCATTTGAGTTAGTTGGAGGTGATGGGAATGGCAACATCAATTTTGCAGATTGAGAATTTAAATAAATATTTTGGGAAAAGACAGATTTTGCATGACATCTCATTTGAAACCTATGCGGGAGAAGTTTTTGGATTTCTTGGTCCTAATGGTGCGGGAAAAACTACTACTATTAAAATAGCGGTTGGTTTGTTGTCACTTGATGAGGGTGATATAAAAATTAATGGCATCAGTATAAAGAAGGATTTTGAGGGTGCGATAGCCCATGTGGGGGGTATTGTAGAAAATCCTGAGCTTTATAAACATATGTCGGGTATGCAAAATTTAAAGCAGTATGCAAGAATGAGGAATGGTATTGACCAGAAGCGTATAGATGAGGTTGTTGAGCTTGTTGGTTTAAAAAATAGAATTAATGATAGAGTTGGTAAATACTCATTAGGTATGCGTCAGCGTTTAGGTGTTGCACAGGCATTGTTGCATCACCCAAAATTGTTGATTCTTGATGAGCCTACAAACGGACTTGACCCAGCTGGAATCAAGGGTTTGAGGGATATATTAAAGAATCTCGCTCATGAGGAAAACATCAGCGTTCTTGTTTCAAGTCATCTCATGTCGGAAATGGAGCTTATGTGTGATAGAGTTGGTATTATAACTAACGGAAAGTTGATTGGAGTTAAAACCGTTGAGGAGCTTATCTCATCTGTTGCAGGGGATATGCTGACATATAAGATAAAGGTGGATAATTCAGAAAAAGCAATAGCACTTATGGATAATGTGAGTGATGAAAACAAGAAGATTATTGATGAGACTCATATTGAAATTATAGTTGGAAAGGAAATGGTTGACGAAATTGTAAGTGGCATTGCATATAAGTTAGTTACAAATGGAGTTAGGTTGAGTATGTTATGCCCTTCTGAAAACAGAAAGCTTGAGGATGCGTTTATGGAGATTACTAAAAACGGGGGTGGACAGATTGCTTAAATTTTTAAGGCTAATGAAAAATGAATTTATAAAGCTGTCGTTAAAGTTAAGTACCTGGATTATGATAATTATTGTTTTGGCATTATGTATTGGCTATTCTGTACTGTGTTATGCAATACCGAGATATAATGCGGGATATTATACCGTCAATAGTGCATCGGGCTATAAGAGTGAAATTGAGTATTTGGAGGATGTCAAACCAGATGACTGGAAAGAACAGGTTGAAAATTATCAATTCTTGTTAGACAACCAAATTTATGATGGCTGGAGATATGGTGCTGCTCAGGAAATGTTTAGCCTAAAGACAGATAATGCAGATAAAGAAACAGCTGAAAAGATAGGTCTTATAAGGAAAGCAATTGAAAATAACGACTGGAAAATGTATTATCAATATAGAATAGATGAAAATAAAGCGATTTATACTGACAAAGAGGAAAGAGAAGTACAAAACTGGGGTTACAAATATTGCTTGGATAACAATATTGAACCGATTGCTGGTGAATGGAAAACAGAAGTCATTGATGAATTGGCACAAGCAAAGATTTCTGCTTATCAAGCAGAAAATTCGCCCATACCGCTTAAAGGAGATGCTGAGAGGGAATATTCAACCCTTAAAGACCGCATAAAGGTAAACGAATATCGTCTTGAAAATAATATAGAATACATTGTAGAGGATGATGGACTTTCGGCTCTTTTGACTGGAGATTTTACTTTTAATATCTGGATAATGCTAAGCATGGGGGTTCAGTTGGTTTCAACCATAGGACTTATTGTAATTATTATAGCTGGTGGTATTGTTGCAAGTGAATTTTCTGCGGGAACAATTAAATTTTTACTTATCAACCCTGTTACAAGAGGCAAAATACTTGTGTCAAAATATGCAGTAGTAATTTCAATTAGCTTTATACTTCTGCTTTTAATGTATATAATCTTTGGATTTATGGGTGGAATTTTATCTGGGTTTAAAGATATAGGTGCATCTAATTTATCGGTAAGAAACGGCAAGGTTGTTGAAGTTTCGGGATTTTTGTTCATGGCAAAAACATATCTGTTAGCTAGCATTAATATGATTGTTATGGCAACACTTGCATTTACAATTTCATCATTAATGAGAAGCTCAGCAGTTGCAATTGGCGTAAGTATGTTTGCTATGATGGGCGGAAGCCTGATTGACACAATATTGAGCCAAGCTTTAAAGGTTGATTGGGGAAGATATTTGATTTTCTCAAATATAGACATTGTAAATATTTCACAGGGTAACTCATTATATGAAGGGCAGACATTAGGCTTTGCTATTGCGGTTATCGTTGTTCATATGGTAATATTCCTGCTTACTGCATGGGATGGCTTTGTAAGAAGAGAGGTATAAAATAAAAGCGTTCAGTCAAA
>JAAYPV010000075.1 GCA_012519635.1 Clostridiales bacterium | reverse complement strand
CATCCTGATATTAACCCTGATTTTTCTGAAGCACAGATTAAATTGTTCGATAATGCAGTACAGGCATACAAAAATGGCGACTTGGTTACTTTGAGAATTATAGGCGAAATGGTAGCTAATAATCTGTTGCCTGAACAGCATAAAGACGCTATGATGCAACTTGCCGAGGAAAAAGAGCGCTTGCAGGGCTTGTTAAAATCCATAAGAAATAGTATAGAGAATATTAAAACAGAATATCCATATACGATGAAAGAAATTCTTGAGGATACGGATAAAACCGAGCAAAAAAAGCAGGAGCTTGAGAGTATTCTAAGTCAGTACAATGAACTTATTTCGATTTATAAGGCAAAAATCGAGGAAATGTTGAGGTGAGATTATGGGCAATTTAGTAAAAAGTGCTGCTGGCGGACTTATGGGGTTACTTCATAGTAAAAACGGAGAGCTAACCATACCGAAGCCCTTTGAAAAAGACATTTTTCTATTTGATACCTATGTTGCTGGAACAACATATATTGATGGTATCGAGGAATTAGAACCACATTTAAATAATGGTGAAAGGCTAGAATTTTTTAGAGAACCTGATAACCAGTATGACATGCAAGCCATTGTTATAAAGACAGTTGACGGTGTAAAAATTGGTTATATACCAAGACATGACAATGTTATATTTGCCCGACTGATGGACGCCGGAAAGCTCCTTTTCGGGAAGATTACCTCAAAGGAAAAGAAAGGCTCGTGGGTTAAAATAAATATCAAAGTGTATTTACACGAATAAAGGAATGATAGCGGTAAATGCTAATGACTTAAGTTTTAGAGATGTATATACAAATTATTCTATATCTCTAATGGAGAAAACTTTGAAGCAATTGCAGAGTATTTACCAAATGTAGATAAGCCAAATGGTGTCCTCTCATATGGGTATATTGACCACACAGCAGGATTGACACTTGAAATTACAGTTAAGATTGAAAAAATGTTCAGTTTCGTCCCAACAATGAGACAACTATAATAAAAAACTATAGTCCATAAGCGAGGAGAATTATGGACTATATTTATTCGTTTTATTCGTTATAGATGAAAAGAACAAGGGACAGTTCACTGTCTTGTAAACTGTCCCTCGCAGGAGTAAAGTGTAAATAAAACACTGGAAATCGTACAAATAACAAAACCGACGAAATTTTATTATTTGTACATTATTGTACCTTGAGTAATATTTCTTTCTTTAATTCTTTGTCTGTTGGCTTTTATTTCTCTGTTTAAGCCTTAAACTTTTTTATACCCTTAGGTGCTTGAGGTTGATAAGTCCAACCGATGCAAGCGGAGTTATTTGCCTTAGAAATACTTTTTTCTGCAAGCCTCGCAACTAATTTAAGACATTTTTTCTTCATGTTTTATATCCTCCTTTTTTGATAATAATATCAATACAGCCGAAGCTGATATTGCCCACGATGTTGCCAATGAAAAATCTTGCTGTTTTAGAATTAAAAACACAGTATCCATGATAGAAAACGCAGTAAGCAGGGTTATGCTAATTTTTCTATATTTAGATTTTTCCTTAATAGTCAAGGGATTATTTTTATGCTCCACAGGAGAATGTATAAAAATAATAGGTAATGAAGCACATAAAAGAACAATAGAAATCATTGATTTATAATTGCCTATGTAAGCATTTGCTAAAATAAGGCTTATATAAATTGAAATTGAGAAAAAGTAGCATTGAATATATTTTTTGCAATGGTATCCGCCGGAGTATGCCCGTAAGAAATAGAATGTAGTGGCGAATATCAAGCTTAGCAGTATTGTTTTAGATACTAGTGCAATTATAGCGATAGTAGCAGTAATAAATAAGTTGTTAATGAATAATTCAATGCCATAAATGTAGAAACTTCTATTTTCAATTTTAATAATTTTGTTTGCAATGAGATATAAAGTAATTTCTTCAGCAATAAATCTTAACATTTAATACCCTCTTGCTCAACTTGATGTTCATTTGCTTCATGTTGTATACATAGTAATATAAAAGAAAAAAAATCTCAATAATTTTGAACCGAATGGTTAAAAATATAAACGCAATGGTTTATAAATTATAATATATGGGATAAAACCCAAAAATTAAAAGTTAAATATTATTATAAAAATCTGTTAATAAACCAAACTTTTTCATGTGGTAAAATAAAGGTCTTATGGTTTAAATAAGAGAGTGAATTATTGTTTTTAATGTTAAATTCGAGGCTATAAGAACATAATGCCTGATGATAAACATTAAATTTATTATTGATTTCTTCAATGCCATATTTTGTATCACCAAGCAGATTACAGCCAATATGTGCCATGTGGGCACGAATCTGATGTTTTCTTCCTGTAATTAATTCTATTTCAAGAAGAGTAAAGCTGTTCTTTTTTTCTAATACATTATATTTTGTTATAATTTCTTTATAGTCAAAGGATGGAACATCGCCAATCGTGACTTTATTCTGCTTATTGCTTTTACTGAGGTAGGCATGAATAGTCTCCTCATTTTTAGGAGGCGTAAAAACTGTCAGGCACAAATATTTCTTATGTACCTCTCTGTTTCGGATAATTTCATTTATATCACGCAAGGCTTGAGCATTTTTAGCGGTAATAACTAATCCGCAGGTATTTTTGTCAAGGCGATTACATACAGCAGGAGAAAAGGAATTTTCACTTTGAGGGTCATATTCGCCTTTATCGTATAAATAATGTTTAATTCTGTTTATCAATGTATCGGTTGAATTTTCGTTATCTCTGTGAACAGAAAGCTCAATGTCCTTGTTTACAATAATTATATTTTCATCCTCATAAATTATGTCCAGTTTTTTGGGTGCCTGCAGAAAATTGAACTTGTACTCCTTGTTGTCTTCAAAAAACTCATCGTTTATATATAATTCTAATACATCACCTTCAGCGAGTTTTGTCGAAATGTCACATCTTTTTCTATTTAGTTTAATTTTTTTTAGTCTGATTGATTTATACAACATGCTTTTTGGCATTTTGGGAACAGCCTTCATTAAGAATTTGTCAACTCTTTGCCCACTGTCATTTGAATTAATAATAAACTTCCTCATAAAATCCTCCATATTTTGATTATATATGATATATAAAGTATAACATATTTTTATAAAAAAGGCTTTAAAAAAAGAAAGAAATGTATTATACTAATAAAGTAATTACTGCCAACGCGATAGGTATACAAAAATAATTAAAAGGTGTAAAATGACAATGGGTGACAATTTACATAAGGGACATAGGAAAAGGCTTAAAAAACGATTTCTTGAAGTAGGCCTTG
>JAAYPV010000074.1 GCA_012519635.1 Clostridiales bacterium | reverse complement strand
TGTAGCAGTTTAAATATTTTAATGATAGATTATATATAAAAAAAACAAATCACAAGATTTTTCATCTCATGATTTGTAATGTTGGTTGCGGGGGCAGGATTTGAACCTACGACCTTCGGGTTATGAGCCCGACGAGCTACCGAGCTGCTCCACCCCGCGATATATGGCACTCAGTGACAATCAACCATAACTGAAGTACTAAAATAGTATATCATAACAAAACACATTTGTCAAGTATTTTTTTATATTTTATTATTAACGCTAAATCTTGTATTACTTCAACAAATTATTACATGACATTTTGTTCAATATTACTACAATGTTATATATCTTGCATTATTGTCCCTTTCCCCTACTATAAAATTTGTATGCAGAAATTATCTTTATTATTCCTGATTTATCATATGTAAAATGCTTAAAACAATAACAAAAACATTCGAATGGTAAAAAAGTTCTTGACAATATCGCCAAAAAGCCTTACAATAGAAGTATTGCATTTATCAAATTTAAATACTCTGATAATATTATTTTCAATGAATTTTATACTATTTTAAACGAAAGGGGAGATGTGGATATATGGATTTAACTTTAGCTATTGTTCTGTGTATAGTTTGCTTAATAATAGGTGCCGTTATTTCCGGCTTAATATCATTTAAATTAGGCATTGCATATAGACAACGTGCTGCTGAATCATTGATAGGCTCTGCTGAAAAAGAGGCCGAAAGAATACTTGAGGCTGCTGGCAAAGACGCTGAAACCAGGAAAAAAACTGCTCTTGTTGAGGCTAAAGACGAAATACATAGACTTCGTTCTGATGCCGAAAAAGAAATAAAGGACAGGCGTAACGAAATCTTGCGTCAGGAAAGGCGTATTCAGCAAAAGGAAGAAACTCTTGACAGAAAGAATGAAAATCTTGAGAAAAAAGAAGAGTCCTTGCAAAATAAACTTAAATCCGCTGAGGCAAAGCTTAAAGAAGCAGAATTAATTAAGAAAAGTCAGATGGATATTTTAGAGCGTCTGTCAGAATTCACCAAAGAACAGGCGAAGGAATATTTGCTTAAGGAGCTTGAAAATGAGCTTACTCATGAAAAAGCCGTTAAGGTCACTAACTATGAACAGCAAATAAAAGATGATTGCGATGAAATCGCTAAAAATTATGTTTCACTTGCCATTGCAAAATGTGCTGTTGAACAGGTTTCTGATGTCGCTGTTTCTGTTGTTTCATTGCCAAATGATGAGATGAAGGGCAGAATTATTGGACGCGAAGGAAGAAATATCAGAACTCTTGAAACATTGACAGGTGTAGATTTGATTATTGATGACACTCCTGAAGCAATTACACTCTCTTGCTTTGACCATGTAAGACGAGAGGTTGCAAGAATTGCTCTTGAAAAACTCATTGCCGACGGACGAATTCATCCAACAAGAATAGAAGAGATGGTTGATAAGGCAAGGCGTGAGGTTGAGCATAGAATTAAACAGGAGGGCGAAAGGGCTATCCTTGAAACAAATGTTCACGGAATTAACAATGAATTGATTAAACTCATAGGGCGTTTGCGATTTAGAACAAGTTATCGCCAGAATGTTCTTGACCACTCAATTGAAGTTGCACATCTAGCCGGTGTTCTTGCTTCAGAACTCGGAGTTGATGCTAACCTTGCAAGGCGTGCCGGTCTTTTACATGATATCGGTAAAGCTCTTACAGCTGAAATTGAAGGTTCCCATGTGCAGATTGGTGTTGATGTCTGCAAAAAATATAAAGAAAATCCTGAGGTTATTCATGCAATTGAAGCTCACCATAATGATGTTGAGCCTAAAACAGCAATTGCTTGTATTGTTCAAGCAGCTGATGCAATTTCTGCAGCAAGGCCTGCTGCAAGAAGTGAAAATTATGAAAGCTATATTAAGCGATTACAAAAACTTGAAGAGATTTGTTCCTCATATGAGGGTGTTGATAAATGCTATGCTGTTCAAGCTGGTCGTGAAATCAGAGTTATGATTTCACCTGAAATTATAAATGATGAAAGAATGGTTCTTGTTGCCAGAGATATTGCTAAACAGATTGAAGGCGACATGGAATATCCAGGACAAGTTAAAGTCCATTTAATTCGTGAAAGTCGTGTTGTTGAGTATGCAAAATAATTGAATATTATTAAAATACCCTACGGTAAATCGTAGGGTATTTTAGGATATGTACTAGTTTAGATATAATCTCACTGAACTGATTAATATTATATAAATAAAACAGAAAGCTTTAATGGGGGTCAGATTATGGCAAAAACTATTTTTAATACCACTGAAAAGTCAAATTTCATTCTGAATATGAAAGAAGAAACGCTGGATAAGATGGTAATAAAAACGCTGATTACAGCCTGTATTATCATTCCTGCATTATCAGTTATTTCAGAGCTTTTGGTTATCTTCAACAGGAATGCACATAAATTTATAAGCAGTGAAAATCTGCTTGAGAAGATAAATGAGCTTCCTGAAATCTTTAAGCCCGATGTCGGCATAATTATCATAGGCGTTTTGTCAATGATTGTCGTGCTAATTGCAGTTGTTAAGAAGATTGCAGATAAAAGCCTTATTGCCCCCTTTTGTATTATCGCTGGATTGATGGTTTTGGGTGCAATTTCCATGCTGATGGCGATAAGCCCTGATACAGCCTTTTATGGATGGGATGGACGAAATGAGGGTCTGCTTACATTAATATTCTATGCGTTTTTATTCTTTATGGGCACACTCGTTAAGTCAAAAGAATCCATAACCAAATTCTTTGATTTTATAGTTGGCATGTGCTTATTCCAATGCCTATGGTCACTGCTTCATATTTTAAATATAGGCTTTGAATACGATTATGCTGATATTTATACGGTATTGCTAAAAGATGTCTTTCTTGCAAGCGGAACCACTGGAAATCCAGTTGCCTTTGCTATGCTTTTAAGTATTGCTCTTGCTATTTCACTGACAGGCATGCTTTACGATAGCTCCAAGAAAAGACGAATCTTCTACGGAATATCCTCTAATGTATTTGTTTTCTTCTTAATCAAAACAAGCACTCTTATAAGCCTAATCGGAATTATCCTTGTGCTTGTATTCTCACTCATAATAGCCATAATCAAACTAATTAAAAAGGATGGCAGCCTTACTCTTAAGCCGGTTTTAGTCAAATTCATTACACTTACTGCTGTTTTCGCACTCTCAATTGTGTTCAACCTTTTTTCACCACAAATCTATAATACCACTGGTCTTTTCAATGATGAACCAGTTGAAAACAGCTACTACCTATATGACGGAGCAATAGTATGGGAGGACTCATTCTTCCGCTTAGGAACATCGGGGCCTTATTCCATGAAGGAATCTGATTTTGATATTTTAAAACCAACAGAGACCTACTCATTTCTTTGGGGCAAGACATTGAACATAATTAAGGAAAACCCTATCTTTGGAGTGGGTGCTGACTGCTTGATTTATACACAGCTTGAAAACACCTCCGATATGTTCAATGCTCGCAACAGCTTTGACAGGCCGTATAACGACTATCTATATATTGCTGCAACAAGGGGGATTCCGTCTTTACTCTGCTATATTGCATTACTCCTGCTTGTATTAAAGAAAGCATTTACGGGTGCTAAGGAGTTTATGAGCAAGCAAACGGAGTGGATTAAGACAGGACTTTTATTTGCAGTTTTAGCCTATATAATCATCAGCTTATTCGGAATAAGCATTAATACTGTTGCACCATTTTTCTGGATAATCCTAGGCATTTTATACTCTCAGAGCAAAACGCCATCTCCAGATGTAAAAAAATAACACCAGCCCAATTTAAGACATATAATAAAGCAGAACTTGAAACACACAAGCTCTGCTTTTTCTTTACTTATTCTACCTATCTTCGAGTCCCTCTAATTCCTTTAACTCCTCTTTGTTAAGACGAATTTCAGCGTCCTTGATTATAGTTACCTCCGACTTATCTAAAATGATAGGGATAGCATTTTCATCATCAGGTGTAATTTTTAACTTACCTGTTATCAAATTAACCTCCGTTACTACTCCCTTTCCATTTGCATACTTAACATATGCACCAACCTTTGGCGTAACCTTCAGCAATTCATCATAGCTTGCCTGCTCATGCTTAAGACAGCACATAAGCCTTCCGCAAGCTCCCGAAATCTTCGTTGGATTAAGGGATAAGCCCTGTTCCTTTGCCATTTTTATTGAAACCGGCTGGAAGTCGCTTAAAAAGCTCTTACAGCAAAACTCACGACCACAAATACCGATTCCTCCAAGCATTTTCGCCTCATCTCTAACGCCAATCTGTCTTAACTCAATACGGGTTCTGAAAATTGATGCAAGGTCCTTTACAAGCTCCCTAAAATCGACCCTTAATTCAGCAGTAAAATAAAACAAAATCTTGTTATTGTCAAATGTACATTCAACATCAATGAGCTTCATATCCAGCTTTCTGAAGGCGATTTTCTCCTCACAAATCTTAAAGGCTTCCTTTTCTTTTATCTTGTTCTGCTCAACAATCTTTAGGTCCTCTTCCGTTGCAATACGGATAAGCTCCTTTAATGGTGCAACAACCTCCTCATCGGGTACCATTCTGTTGGCAATCACAATTTCGCCGCATTCAATCCCCCTTGATGTTTCCACAATAGCATGCTGACCTGTTTCAACCTTGATGTCGCCGGGTGAGAAGTAATAAACCTTGCCCCCCTTTTTAAAGCGTATTCCAATTATTTCAACCATTTTTCCTCCTAAATAAATAATTGTGCAACCTTAAGTCGCATCAATTATTTCACCACACAATGCGGATAAAATTAGTTTTAAATTTACATTTGAATCAATCTGTGATATAGCATTCCTCACAAGCAAATGCAATTCCTCACAGGCTGATGTTGTAATTTTCTGAGATAACCTTTTAGAACCGCTTGGATAGCAACCGATAAATCTATCAGCAAATTTAGCAATCAAAACATCATGAAACTGCTTGTCCAAAAGCGTTAAAGCAGTTTTCGCCATATTTCTATCATTTTCTAAACCAGCAAAAGCCACAGCTAACTCATACTCATTCCTATTAATTATAGCATCGGTTATGGATTTTGTCAATTTAACCGTTTCCCTTAGCTTTTCGTCCTGTATATAGCTGATGCACAAACCAATATTGCCATGAAAGCAGCTTATTGCATCGTCTATTTCATCACTTAGAAATCCCCTCTCTTCCAATGCCTGTCTACATTCAGCCTCTACACATTCGGATACTCCAAGTGATATAATTCTGGAGATTATCGTTGGCAAAAAGACATTTTTATCTTTTGCAGTAAAGATAAAATATGTAAAATCAGGTGGCTCTTCAACTAGCTTAAGCAAAGCATTCTGTGCCTGAATGGTAATATTATCAGCATCAGCAAAAATATATATCTTCTTATCCGCACTATTTGGCTTAATAAATGCATCAGTACATATATTTCTTACGGTTTCGGCAGAAAAGC
The DNA here is from genome assembly GCA_012519635.1 of Clostridiales bacterium. Classification (GTDB taxonomy): domain Bacteria; phylum Bacillota; class Clostridia; order Oscillospirales; family Ruminococcaceae; genus JAAYPV01. The sequence continues at coordinate 2,333 of JAAYPV010000074.1, read as the reverse complement.
CTTGTAGCTTTCCGCTATGCTCAACCCATATGACATCGGGGTGGGTATCGTTTAAAATATTTTTACAGGTAATGCATTTCTGACAGGGGTTATCCTGATAATTTTCGCACATTAAACTCATTGCATAATATTTAGCAATCGTTTTTTTACCCACACCAACATCTCCATAAAGCAAAAATGAGTGGGCAAGCCTGTTACTTTCAAGCATGGATTTGAGTGTGTTCAGAGTGTTCTGATTTGAATAGATTTTTATGCTCATCAGGCTATACCTTTTCAAATCTTTCTATATCAGTTACAAAAATTGTTGCGCCACCGACTGAAACCTCAACTGGAAAGGAGGAATAGGTTCCGACACCGTATGATGAAGCTGAGGGAACAAACTGTTTTCTCTTGTGGCTTTTCTCCTCGATAATTTTGATGACATGGTCAACATTTTCGTTTTCAGTGCAAATGAGAAAAGTTGTATTGCCTGAGCTAAGAAAACCGCCTGTTGAAGCAAGCTTTGTTGTAAAGTAGCCTGCTTTTGTGAGGGCTTTTGAGACAGCGTTGCTATCGTCCTTATTTATGATTGCAAATATTAATTTCATGGTGGCCTCCTTTTATTTCTTTGTTCTGTCGCCACATGGCGATTTTATTTTACCACATTAATTCTAGAAATACCATACTTTTTTAAAATCTTTACACATTCCCCCGTAATAACCTCCCCACTCACCACAATCGGTATAGCAGGTGGACATGGTGCCTTGACCCCCGCACATATCCTGTTAACACTCTCCTCAACCCCAATCTCCTCATAATCAGAAAATACAGCATCCTTCATTGATATCACTCTCTGAGGCCTTGGAAAGATAATCTCCCCACCCTCAACAACAGTATCAGGTAAATCTAATCCCATAAGCACCCTCTCAAGCCTTGAAAAATCCTTCCCGCTAACAATAGGCGATATCAAAAGTACAACACATTCCCCATCATAATATTCAGGCTGAATCCCCTGTTCCTTTAGCCTTCCAGCTAGCTTAACTCCGTCCTTGCCCACAATAGTAAGATGAAAAGGCTCACTCTCATAGAATTTATATTTACTGCTTAATGCTGATTTTAATAATAATATGCTTTTTTCACAACGATTTATGTCCTCTTCTATGCTCTGCTCAAGATATAGATTGCATAAATCCAGCGACGCCAAAATTAAATATGACGGACTCGTTGATGCAAAAAGAGACATTGCTGATTTTGCCCTATCAACATACCTCTCATTGCCAATATGTAAATACGCAGCACCCGTAAGTGCTGGCAGCATTTTATGTGCCGAATCACAGCAAAGGTCTGCACCAAGTGCTATCGGATGCACAGTGGGGCTTGTGAAAGCAAGATGTGCCCCATGTGCATTATCAACAATCAAAATTGCATTATACTCCATGCAAACAGTGGATATTAAAGCAATATCAGCCATTTTACCCATATAATCAGGGGATGTTACATAAACACATGCTGGTTTAGTAGTTTTTCGCAATGCTGATTTTATATCATCAATATCTATTTCTCCGGATAAAATACTGTTTTCGTATTTTGGATAAATCCACTCAACATCTAAATCAAGTAATATACAGGCGTTTAAAAATGCCCTATGTGCATTCCTTACTGCAATAATTCTTCGATTCTCTTGCTTCATTAACGCAAGCATTGCCTGAATACAAAGAGTTGAGCCCTGTGCTGAATAAAATGTTGCCTTAGTCTTAAACAGTACTGATGCGTTCCTCTCACTTTCAGCAATAATGCCCTCAGCCTCAAAAAGACTATCTGCACCATCTATTTCAGTTATATCAAAGGGATATATACTTGACAAAATATTATAGCCAACCTTACCCTTATGTCCAGGCATATGCATACGCAATTCTTGCTTATTATAATATTTCAGTAAAAAATCATAAATCGGTAATTGCATTTTTATCACCTTTAATGTCCTTTAAAAATAATATTTAAGCCGTTCCATTATATTTTTTCTCGCCCTCGAAAGTGTTCTTGATACTGTCGAATGGTCTATATTAAGCATTTCTGCTATCTCAGTAACCTTCATATTTTTATAATAGTATAACATAATTAACTCCTTTTGTCTCGGAGTTAAGTCATTTTTTATTATTTTAACCATAATTTTTTTCACCTTTGCTATTGTTTCGCTATTATCACTTGCATTTTCGGCATTCGCCATCTCTATTATCTTCTCGTCAAATTCCAACACAGACATCGGTACTCTCTTCATAATTGCAATCCCTCCTGTCAAACACTGCTGCTTATATTTTATGTATAATATATTGTTTGGGTTAAGTTTTACAGAT
>JAAYPV010000073.1 GCA_012519635.1 Clostridiales bacterium | reverse complement strand
TTTCATCATTAAATGAAAACGATGAATTATCCCCATTACTGCTTTCGCTTTCTCCCGATTCATCACTACTACCACTAGAGGACATTATCATATCTGCCAACTCTTTTATTTGCTTTAAGCTTTCCTCGTCGGACAGCATCCCCTGTATTTTACTCATCATATCTTCCATTGAAATACTCTCCAGACTTTCCTTTTATTTTGAAACTTTGATGCTCTTGAAAATAAATCTAATATATAAAATCCTATTTTCCACTCATTAATTTCTTATATAATGCTTGAGCCTGCTCTGAAGACATAAGCTGCTCTGCCAGCTTCGGATTATTCATAACCTTTTTAAATTTTTCTGCATCACTGCTATTCATATTTTTTAATGCCGCATCAAACTTACCCTGTTCCAATTGAGTTTTTAAAACTTTAGGATCCATATTAAGCTTTTTACCAGCTATTTTTAGCATAGCATCAAGATTTTTTGGATTAATATTATTGTTCATAACTGTATCCTCTCATTCGTGTTATTTTTTTAACACCAAACTGTTTAAACAAGACATTTTTATACTTGTATTTACTCCATATTTATGTTATAATTTTTTGAAATAGAAGTATATGGAGTTATTAATATGAGAATAGTTCTGATGTCAGACTCGCATGGAAACTATGCTGCAATAAATAATATTGTGAAAAGAAATCCTTCTGCCGACCTCTTTATTCATCTTGGAGATGGCGAAAGAGAACTCGACAGTATTGCGACGCAATATCCAAATCTGCAATTTTACCATGTAAAGGGTAATTGTGATTTAGCCAGCTTTAGCCAATCTGTCCTAGTACTTTCACTCGAAAATTCGCATAAGCTCGTTGCAACTCATGGACATGAGTTTAATGTGAAATATTCACTTGACAGACTGAAAAAGCTTGCTATCGAAAATAATGCAGATATTATTGCTTTTGGTCATACACATGTCCGTTATACCAATTACGAAAACGGATTGTATGTAATCAATCCAGGAAGTGCATCATGCCCTAGAGATGGTAAAAGTCCATCATATGCCTTTATTGATATAACTGACGCAGGTATTGCGACCAATATCGTTTCTCTGATATAAATCTGCCTTGTTAGCTTATATGGTGTTCTCTATTATATTATGCGACAATTTTAATTTGGTTCATCTAGAAGACAATTTTATAATACTTGTAATTCCCATAATCTCATGGAGGTAATCTGATGATTAAGCTTATAAATCCACTTTTAAACGGATCAAAAAAAAGTAATGAAAAATATCTGCAAGCATTCCTTCTTGCTTTTTTTATTTTATTTGTAATATTCCTACCAACATTAATTGTTAATGAAGGCTACCTTATATATTACGGTGATTTCAATTCACAGCAAATTCCTTTTTATCATCTAGCCCACAAGGCTGTTCGCGAAGGGAATATCTTTTGGCATTGGGGTACGGATTTAGGAGCAAATTTTATCGGCTCATACACATTCTATTTACTAGGAAGTCCTTTTTTCTGGCTGACATTGCTTTTTAAAAACAGTATTGTACCCTATCTGATGTCAATTTTATTATGCCTAAAACATTCTGTTGCAGCCGTTACAGCATATGCCTATATAAGACGCTTTGTTAGAAACAAAAATGCTGCCTTAATCGGTGGACTTTTATATTCCTTCTCAGGATTTCAAGCATATAATCTCTTTTTTAATCATTTTCAAGATGTAACTGCATTCTTCCCTCTTCTATTGATAGCCCTTGAAGAAAGAGTAAATAATAACAGGCGCGGCGTTTTCGCTTTATCAGTTGCTTTTATGGCAATACTTAACTACTTCTTCTTTACTGGTCAAGTAGTTTTCGTGATATTATACTTCCTTGTTAGACTCACATCTAAAGATTTCAAAATTGACAGGAGAAAATTCTTTTCTCTTGCCTTTGAATCCGTTATCGGTGTTATGATTGCAGCTGTAATTTTAATACCATCTGCACTTGCCATACTCGGAAATTATAGAATAGAGGAGCGCTTGTATGGAACAAACCTTATAGCTTATGGTGATAAAACAATACTTTGGAGAATAATCCAAAGCTTTTTCATGATACCCGATGTACCTGCAAGACCTAATCTGTTCAGCTCTGAAAGTGCAAAATGGGCATCAATTGCAGGGTATCTCCCACTATTTTCAATGGCTGGTGTAATTGCATTTATTCAGCATAAAAGAAAGCATTGGGCATCAAAATTAATTATAATATGTACCATCATGGCATTTGTTCCTATTCTCAACAGTTCATTCTACATGTTTAACAGCTCTTATTATGCAAGATGGTATTATATGCCTATTCTTATTATGGCAATGGTAACAGCTTATTCGCTTGATAATCGTGAAATTTCCTTTAAAAAAGGTGTTGCAGCCTGTGCAATAATACTGACTGCTTTCGCAGTAATTTCTCTATTCCCTCAACAGGTTGATAATAAAATTAAGTGGTTCTCACTGCCAGATGACCAATTTTATTTCTATATTACGTTATTCGTAAGTGTTGCTAACCTTTTGGCTTTGATATATATTCTTTTAAAAAGAAAATCCAGTGCCCCATTTATGAAAACTACTGTGATGGTTACAGTAATAGCCTCACTTATCTGCACCTCAACTGTATTCTATTACGGAGTTTCAATCGGACCTTATCCAAAGAGCTATGGTAATATCGCTATTAATGGCGGAAAAAAAATTAGCCTTGAAAAAAATGATGGCGAATTCTATCGTATTGATATATCCGAAAACTACGATAACTACCCTATGCTTTGGGACATATCATCAATGCGAACCTTCCATAGCATTGTGCCTGCATCTATAATGGAGTTTTACGGTGAAATAGGAATTCCCCGTGATGTTGCATCTAGAGCCCCTATTTCCAGCTATACTCTTAGAGGATTGTTTTCTGTAAAATATTATTTTGATAAGGTTACTGATGAAAATAATGATAAACAGAAAAAAATCAATCTTCCCGGTTTTGAATATTATGACACACAAAATGAATTTGACATATATGAAAACAAGTATTATATACCAATGGGATTTACCTATGATTACTATATTAATGAAAAAATAATGAAATCAAAAACCTCTCAATCTAGAGAAAAGCTCCTCATAAAAGCAATTCTTTTAAATGATGAGCAAATTGAAAAATATTCGGATATAATTCAGCCAGTACCTGATGACAGTATGTACAATTTATCTGAAACAGCATATCTTGAGGAGTGCAGAATAAAAGCACAATATGCTTGTGAAAGCTTTGAATATGCAACTAATGGTTTCACTGCAAAAATTAATCTTGAAAATGAGAATCTCGTATTTTTCAGTGTTCCTCATGCTAAGGGCTGGACTGCTACTGTAAATGGAAAGCCTGTTGATATTGAGCGTGTAAATTACGGCTTTATGGCTGTAAAGGCTGAGGTAGGCGAAAATATTATTGAGTTTAACTATGAACCAGACGGATTGAGAGTAGGACTATATATATCAATATGTGGTGTGTTGCTACTAATTGTTTATTTAATAATTGCAAAACGCTTTAATCATAAGGAATTATCAACACATACCCACTACTATGACTACTCAGACTCTTCCGAAATATCCTTGCACCATAATTTTATTGATTCAATAATAAAGAAATAGAACGGAGCGTTTAATATGCATCTTAAAGAAACAATGATTCAAACTGAAGAAATTTATGATGGGAAAATTTTTAAGGTTACCAAAGATACTGTACTCCTTGAAAATGATAAAACTGCCATTCGTGAGGTGGTGCATCACTCTGGCGGAGTTTGCGTTGTGCCTGTAACTGACAATAACGAAGTGATTTTAGTCAAGCAATTTCGCTATCCTCTACAAGAGGCTATCCTTGAAATTCCTGCTGGAAAAATCAATCCCGACGAAAATCACTATGATTGTGGTCTTCGTGAGCTCTTGGAGGAAACAGGTGCTGTTCCTCGTGAATATTCGTATCTTGGAACAGCTTACCCTACTCCTGCCTATGTAACTGAAAAAATCCATATCTATCTCGCTAAGGGACTTACCTTTAAAAATCAACAACTTGATGACGATGAATTCCTTGATATTATTAAAATGCCTTTTGATGAGGCAATTGGACTTGTTATGGATAATAAAATTTGTGATGCAAAAACTCAGATTGCTTTGCTTAAAACATATCTTTTAACCCAAAATCAATCATAAAATAAAGTAAGCACTAATTAAGACCAACTTAATTAGTGCTTATACGCCGATTAGTTCATAATTTATTCAGACGCTTCTTCTTCAGATTGTGGTGCCTGCAATTCCTTTGCTTCGTGTGCAACAGCAATAGCCTCTGCTTCAGCTATTGCAAGATGACGCTCATACGCATTTAAAATCTTTGATTCAATCATCTCTCTTGCCTCTGGTGAAATAGGATGAACTATATCACGGAATACTCCACTTTCATCCTTACGGCTTGGCATTGCCACAAACAATCTTTCATCACCCTGCACGACCTTGATATCGTGAACCGCTAATTGATTATCAAGTGTTATTGAAATAACAGCTCTTAAACGTCCTTCTGAAATAATTTTTCTGATTTTAATATCTGTGATTTCCATAGTTTGACCTCCTGCAGTTGTTATTTAAAGCCCATATTCTGTGCTTTCAAGAATATTATTGAACACTGATGGTTAAAATATACATTAGTATTCACATTAATATTCATTTAGTTGATTTTATTAAAAATATTCTTCCTAAAAGATTAATATTATTGTTAATTAATACTTTTACATATTAATTCGTCGCTAACAATAATTTAACCTAAAAGTTTCTTTTATATCAACTTGTTATATTATATCACATAAAAAAATAAAAATAAAGATAGAAAAGGATGATTTTATTGAATATTTTGCAGAATAATATTTTAGTTGGAAAAAAACATATTCATATGATAGGAATTGGCGGCTCAGGAATGTATCCTATTGCACAAATATTACATTTTAAGGGGTATTATATAACAGGTTCTGACAATAATGAAACAGAAACCCTTGATGCAGTACGAAAAATGGGAATACCCGTTTATTTCGGACAAAAAGCTGAAAATATTGAGGGAGCTGATTTAATTATCTATACCGCTGCAATTATGGCTGATAATCCAGAACTTATTGCCGCTAAAGCCAGTGGTGTTCATGTTTTAGAAAGAAGTGAGGTTTTAGGACTTATTACAAGCTGGTACGATAATGCTATATGTGTTGCAGGAACACATGGCAAAACTACTACAACCTCAATGATTACTCAAATTTTATATACTGCTCAGATAGACTTATCTGCTTTTATCGGAGGAAAACTGCCCTGCATTAATGGTAGCGGAGTTGCTGGTAAAAGTGATATCATGGTTTGTGAGGCCTGTGAGTTTGTTGATACCTTTTTAAAACTCTATCCCGATATTGCAGTTATTCTTAATATAGATGCTGACCACCTCGATTATTTCAAAACAGTTGATAATATAATCAAATCCTTTCATGCATTCTGTGAAAAAACTACAAAAGCCATTATTGTTAATGGCGATTGTCAAAACTCTATGAAGGCTGTTGAAGGTATAACAGGTAAAGAAATTATTACCTTTGGAATAAATGAAACTAATGATTACTATGCAACAAATATTAAAAAAATTACGGGAATGCAAACATCATATACTGTTATGCATAAAGGTAATAAGGTATGTGACATTACAATTAATGTTGCAGGCTCACATAATGTTCTTAATTCACTCGCAGCCGTTGCTGCTGCACTTTATGTCAATGCTGATATCGAAAGCATCCAAAAAGGACTCTATGATTTCAAGGGAGCCGGTAGACGCTTTGAACAAATTGGAGTTGTAAATGATATTACAATAGTTGATGATTACGCACACCACCCTACTGAAATTGCTGTTACCCTTAAAGCGGCAATGGAAATGGGCTATAAAAGAGTTTGGGCTGTGTTTCAACCATTTACTTTTTCACGAACTGCTTTACTATTAGATGATTTTGCAGAAGCCTTATCAATTGCAGATATTACTGTCCTTACCGATATTATGGGCTCAAGAGAGAAAAACACATTTAATATATTTACTAAGGATTTAGGGAACAAAATTGATGGTTGTGTTTATTTTGAACAGGACGAAAATAAAGAACCTAATGATGAACGCAAATACTTTAACTTCCAACAGGTTTGTGATTATGTCTGTGAAAATGCACAAGCTGGTGACCTTATAATAACTCTTGGTTGTGGTGATGTTTACAAGGTTGCAAAGATGATTTATAAAAAAATGATAAACGGATGATTGGGAAAGGACAAAATTTATGCTGAATGAAATGGCTTTAAACATATACAATTATATTAAAGAGCGTATTGAGGAGGGTATCCCACCTACAATTAGGGAAATATGTACCGATTTAAATATTAAATCAACATCAACAGTCCATAAATATATTTCAATTCTTACTGAAATGGGATACCTTGAAAAAATTGATAACCAAAACCGTGCCATTAAATTAAAAGGCTATAATTCCAGTACTGTTCCCTTAATAGGTACTGTTACTGCTGGTGTTCCAATTACCGCCATTGAAAATATCACCGACTATATTCCCTGGACTAAAAATAAAAACTACTCTAATCCACTCTTTGCACTTAAGATTCGTGGAGATAGCATGATTAATGCAGGCATTCAAAATGACGATATTGTAATAGTCGAACAAGTGCCCACTGTTGAGAACGGGGATATTGTTGTTGCTCTTATAAATTCTGAAGAGGCAACTGTTAAACGATTTTTTAAAGAAAAAGGGAAAATAAGACTTCAACCAGAAAACAACCAAATGGAACCCATTATTGTTGATAATGCTGATATTTTAGGCAAAGTAATAGCCCTTTTGCGTTATCTATAACAATTTTTACTTTAAGCTTAAAAAATTATTATGAGGTCTTTGCAGATTTGAAAAAATATATTATAATATTTATGTATGTATTATTAAGGAGAACGGAGTGCTTTTATGGAAAATAGAATTAAGGTAGTTATTTGCGGCAAAGAATATACTTTGAAAACTCAAGAACAACCTACATACATATATGGATTGGCAAAAAAATTGGAAAAAAGAATTTCTGATACTTCAGCTGAAACCGGTGCGTCACCATATAATGCTACTGTTATGGTTGCTATGTCGCTACTTCATGAGCTTACAGTGGCTAATAATAAGGTTGATAGCGTCAGAAATCAAACTAAGGAATATGTTGATTTGGCTGGAAAGCTTAGAATTGAAAAAGAGGCTGCTCTAAAGGAAATTGATTTTTTGAAAAATAAAATTGAACAGCTTGAGGCAAATCTACAACTCAAAAATCTTAAGGAAAATATATGAAGGATAAAATTCTAGCACCTGAAATACTAGCACCATGCGGAAGCCTTGAAAGTGTTTATGCTGCTATTCGCTGTGGTGCAAATGCTGTATATCTCGGAGGTAAAAATTTTTCAGCACGACAAAATGCAGCTAACTTTAATACCGACGAACTTAAAAAAGCAGTGGATTATTGCCATCTTTTTGGTGCTAAAGTATACCTTACCGTAAATACAGTTCTTTTTGATACTGAATTGGAAAATTTTAATAAACATATTATACAGTCTGCTTTAACTGGCGTTGATGCGTTTATTATACAGGATTTGGGTGCTTATGAGATTATCAGGAAAACAATACCCGATATCCCATTGCACGCATCCACTCAAATGACTATTCATTCACCAAATGGTGCCCTGCTTGCTAAAGAAATGGGCTTTTCCCGTATAGTTGTGGCAAGAGAGCTAAGTAAAAAGCAAATAGCTGAAATATGTAAAACCGGCATAGAGGTTGAAGTCTTTGTGCATGGTGCTCTATGTGTATCAGTTTCAGGTCAATGCTATATGTCAGCTGTTATAGGCTCAAGAAGTGCTAACAGGGGTTTATGTGCACAGGCATGCAGACTTCCGTTTACATCGCATAATGATAGCAACGCTTGTGCTTTATCCTTAAAGGATTTATCACTGATAGAATATCTGCAGGAGCTTGCAGAAATAGGCGTTTCATCCTTTAAAATTGAAGGAAGAATGAAACGCCCTGAATATGTTGCTGCTGCTGTTTCATCTTGTGTTAAGGCTTTGAAAAATGAAAAAGTGGATACTCATGAATTGCGTTCTGTATTTTCTAGAAGCGGCTTTACTGATGGATATTATACTGATAATCGCAAAAATATGTTTGGTGTACGCCAAAAGGATGATGTTACTTCAGCCTTTGATGTATTACCAAATTTAAAAAAGCTATATGAAAAAGAGCGAAAAGCTGCCTCTATTTCATTTAATGTAAGTATTCATAAAGACTCCCCTACTGTTATTACCTCAACTGATAGTAATGGGTTTTCAGTGCGTGTTGAGGGGGACAGTCCCCAAATTGCACTTAACAAGCCCACTGACACCGAACAGCTAGAAAAACAGCTTAAAAAACTTGGCAATACAATTTATAATTTTGAAAAGGTTACTGCTGATATTGATGAGGGAATAATGCTGCCTGCTGCATCAATAAATGAATTAAGGCGTAAAGCTGTTGGGGCACTCAACGAAGAGCGAATTAGATACTTCACACCAAAATATGAAATAGTGGATAAAAATATTGAATTTATAACTGCCACTCAAAGTAATGGACAACCTCTGATAAGGGTGCAGTTGAAAAGCATTGAACAGTTAAAAGGTGTAAATATTGATGATGTTGGATTTATAATACTGCCAATCATGCAGATAGAAGAAAATCTTAGCTATCTTACACCTCTTGCAGAGAAAATAATTATAGAACCACCCAGATTTATTATTAATGAAAATGAAATTATCAACAGATTACGCATGCTTAAAAATACAAGATTTAAAAGACTGCTCTGCAATAATATTGCCTATATCAGAATTGGACAAGAACTCAATCTAAGAATGCATGGCGATTTCGGATTGAATATTACAAATTCATATAGCCTGAAATATTTATCCGATAACAGTTTTGAAGATACTGTGCTTTCTTTTGAATTAAAAGTAAATCAAATCACAAAACTTTATAGCGATATCCCATTAGGAATAGTCGCTTATGGCAGACTGCCCCTAATGCTTACAAGAATCTGCCCTATTAAAAATGAGGTTGGATGTAGAAATTGTAAAAAAACTCTAACTGATAGAACAGGCAGAAAAATTATTGTGGATTGCTATGATGATTATGTGCAGCTTCTAAACCCTGAGATACTGTATCTTGCAGATAAAATTTACGATTTTAAAAATATTAGCTTTATTAAACTAATTTTTCATGAGGAAACAGCTGATGAGGTCCGTAATGTTATAAATCAATATATTAATCACAAAAAATGTCCTTTCGATAGATATACCAGAGGACTTTATAATAGAGGAATTATTTAGGAGGGTGTATGGACTTATATATAAAAAAATTACGCAAAAATGCTGTCATGCCTTCAAGAGAAACAAGTGGTAGTGCTGGCTTTGACATCTCCGCCTGCATAGATGAGCCTATTGAAATAAAACCAAATGAAATTGTTAAAATACCAATCGGAATTGCTGTTAAGCCCTCAGAGGAAAATGTTGCACTGCTTGTATTTCCGCGCTCAGGACTTGCCTCAAAACATGGCATTACCCTTGCAAATTCTGTGGGAGTTGTTGATTCCGATTATCGTGGTGAAATCAGTGTTCCGTTAATTAATCTTGGCAACAAACCATTTATCGTTGAACCACAGATGCGTATTGCTCAAATTGTTATAACTCCTGTAATAATACCTGAGATAATTGAAGCTGATTTTTTCGATGAAACCGAAAGAGGTGACAAGGGTTTCGGCTCAACAGGCTTGTATTAAATTATCCTAACATAAATAAAGGACGTGAAGTAATGAAAAAGAAAATTATATTGATATTTTTGCTTATAGCTGCTGCCATAATAGGAAGTATTATTGCTACTGCCTGTGATGGTGTTACATATTTTAACTGGCTAAGTTATGCAAAATCAGTAGGTGTTCAACCGTTCACTTTAGATATTGTGTCGATTAACCTTACCTTTGGCTTAAACTTTTCCCTAAGTGTTGCACAAATTATTTGCTTTATTATCGCATTTTTCATTTACCCAAAAATTGTTAGCAGACTAGATGTATAATTAATATACCCATTCGTTATTAATGTTCGTTGGTTATTATACCTTATATAACATTTTGTACAAAAACATTTTAGAGTCATCTTATTAATATGCAAATTTAAATAAATGTAAATTTTTCTATAAAAAATAGTTGTGTAACCGTAATTTTAGTGGTATAATAAATTAGATAGATTAAATTTACTAATATATTTAACTTTTGATAAAAATAATTCGATTTACATGGAAATATTCATGTTATATTTTTTTGATTATAGCTTTATTCCATGTAATTCATATTTGTGGAATTAACAGAAAAAAGGAGATTTGAAATGTTTACAAAAGACATTGGTATAGACTTAGGTACTGCTAACACCCTAATTTATATGAAAGGAAAAGGCATCATTATCCGTGAACCATCTGTTGTTGCTGTCAATACCCGTACTGACAAGGCTCGCTTTGTCGGACAAGAGGCTAAGGATGTTATCGGAAGAACTCCAGGCTCTATTATTGCTGTAAGACCACTTAAGGATGGTGTTATCGCCGATTTTGTCATAACCACTACCCTATTGCAGGAATTTATTAAGAAGGCTCTCGGAAATTCTATCTTTTCAAAAGCTCGTGTAATTATCTGCATACCTTCAGGAGTAACTGCAGTTGAACGCAGAGCTGTTAAAGAAGCTGCTGAAAATGCAGGTGCTAAAAGAGTTTCCATAATCGAAGAGCCTATGGCAGCTGCTATCGGTGCTGGACTCCCCGTTTCTGAGCCTACTGGAAGCATGATTGTTGATATTGGCGGCGGTTCAAGTGAGGTTGCTGTGCTTTCTCTTGGAGGGATTGTTACTTCACGCTCAGTTCGTGTAGCAGGAGATGAGTTTGACTCAGCTATTATCAATTTCATTAAGAAAAAATACAACCTGCTTATTGGTGAAAGAACTGCTGAAAACATTAAAATAGAAATTGGTTCAGCTTATCCTTCTGAAATTGAAGAGAGAATGGAAATAAAGGGTCGAAACCTACTTAATGGATTGCCAGAAAATATTACAATAACATCAACTGAAATTAGAGATGCTCTGGCCGAGCCTCTATCAAGAATTATTGAGGCTATTAAAATTACTTTGGAAAAAACACCACCTGAGCTATCTGCCGATATCATAGATCAGGGCATTACCCTTGCTGGCGGTGGTGCTTTACTAAAAGGACTTGACAAGCTGATAAATAAAGAAACAGGTATGCCTGTTTATATTGCTGAGTATCCAATGGATTGCGTTGCTGAGGGTACGGGCAGAATTATTGAAGACCTTGAAAAATACCACGAAATACTTCAAGAGGACTCAAAATACTATTAATCTCAATTTTATTCTTTTACAGGGTTATTCAACATAATATTATAAGGGAGTTAATGTAATGGGTGATTTCTTTAAAAGTGTAAAATTTAAAATAATTTTATGCATCCTTGCACTTTTAGTGGGAATTATGATATACTCTGTTACCCAAGATGGCGTTTCTATCGCAAGCTCCAATTTTTTAGGCAGTATTTTTAAACCTGTAAGAAAGCTTTCTAATTCAATATCCAATAAAGTTGAAACTCAGATAGATATGTATGTCAATGCTGAGGATTATTATAACGAAAATCAGGCACTGAAAAAACAAATTACTGAGCTGTATAACAAGCTTTCAGATTATGAAAATGTCAAAAAAGAAATTGAAGAACTGCGTAAATTTGTTGGAATTAAAGAGGAAAATACACAATATGAGCTTTCCCCACCATGTTCTGTAATAGGTCGTGTTACTAATGACCCGTTCGGCTCATTTATTATAGACAGAGGCAGTAAAGATGATATAAAGGTCTATGACCCAGTTGTTACAGGCGAAGGTATTGTGGGCATTGTTGTTGAGGTTGCCAGCAATTACTCCATTGTCAGAACAATCCTTTCTCCTGAAGTATCACTTGGGGGGCTTTGTGTTGAAAGCAGGGATACAGGCATTATTGAAGGAAGTGTTGACAAGGCATCAAATGGCCTGTGCCAAATGATTTATATTAATAAAGATAATAATATTCAAGCCGGTAACCTTATTGTTACATCTGGAAACAGTGGGCTTTTTCCACAAAACTATATCGTTGGTACTGTGGTTGAAACAGGCATAAACGAAAACGGTTTGACTGCTTTTGCTGTCATAAAGCCTGCTGTTGATATAAACAAGCTGACTACCGTTATCGTAATAAAGTCAATGTCAAGCGATGATGACAGCGAAAATGGTGAGATAAATGAAAACTAAATCAATATTTCGGTTGTACGCTTTCATACGATGGACATTTTATCTGCTTATTATTAGCATTGCTTTTATTGCATCCAATATAGGAACATCTGTAAAACCCCTTCTTCTCATACCCATCGCTATTTGCATTTCTATTAACGAGGGTGATGAGATAACTGCTACAATTACTGGAATTTTATGCGGACTCCTTATGGATATTTCGTGTGATAAGCTATTCGGCTACAATGCAATCCTGCTGATAGCATGCTGTGTTTTTACATCGTTGCTCTTTAACCATTTGTTAAGACCGAATGTTATAAATGCTTTTTATGTCTGCGCTATTCTGGCGTTCATTCACGGAATTCTAGACTATTTGTTTTACTATGCTATATGGGGATATGAAAATGTCAGCCAAATATTCTTTAAATATACATTTGTTAGCTGGATATATACTTCAATATCAACTATTTTAGTTTACCTGCTATTAAGGCTGATTTATAATAAATTCCAGCCTAAACGCATACACAGCATTGAAGAACCAGCAAATAACGAAGACTAAATCGGTATTTATACAAGAATGAGGGCACAGCTCTCATTTTAATTTTTTATAATGAAAGCTTATGTGAGGTTATGAATATGAAGGCATTTTTAGAAAAATTCAATACCTTTATCTTAGTTATTATTGTTCTTGTTGCTATGGCTCTTGGCGGGCTAAGACTAATGAAAATCCAAATTGTTGATGGTACTGATTACCTTAATCAAACTAAAACACCGTATATATCAAAGCAGGTAATTAATGCAACCAGAGGAGAAATTGTCGATATCAACTCAAAGTCCATTGTAGAAAACAAGGTGGCTTTTTGCGTTATTATTGAAAATGCTTTCTTCCCCCCTGATAATACAAAAGCTAACGAAATTCTAAACAAAACTGTAAAAATCCTTAAAGAATATAATTATGATTATATCGAATCCATTCCAATTAGCTTTGAAAAACCATATACATTCAAGGAAAATAGAGAAGATGATATAGAAAAGCTTAAAGCATTGATTAATCTTAATGTATATGCAACTGCTGAAAATTGCATTGACAAGCTAATTGATGATTATGATATTTCAGATAAATACACAGATGAGGAAATTCGTATTATTGCTGGTATCAGATATGAAATGCTGTTAAAAAACTTTTCTATAAGCAATAAATTTATACTTGCACAAGATGTTTCTACTGATGTTGTCACAAAAATTAAGGAAATGGGCTTAGAGTTATCAGGAGTTGATATTGCTGAAGAGCCTATTCGTTCATATACTCAGGTAGATATTATCCCGCACGAAATCGGGACAGTTGGCCCAATTTATGCTGAAGAATATGAAGAACTGAAATATAAAGGCTATGCACTCAATGACACTGTTGGAAAAAGCGGAATAGAATATGCTATGGAGGATTATCTGCGTGGCAGAAATGGTATCCGTGAAATAGCTACCCTTAACGGTACTGTTGTATCATCAAAAATTACTCAGAATGTAACTCCTGGAAACACTATAAAGCTCACTATTGACAGCGAATTTCAAAGGAAAGTTCAAGGCGTTTTAGACGATTTTATAAAATATCTTAACGATACACCAAAATATAAAAATGTAAATGCTGGTTCTATCGTTGTTCTCGACGCAAAAACAGGTGCTGTACTTGCACTTGCTACCGCTCCTACCTACACAATAGATGAGTATATCAATAACTATGATGAAATTTTGCAAAGGCCAAATACACCCCTCATTAACCGTGCAACTGATGGACTTTATCGTCCCGGCTCAACCTTTAAAACAATATCTGCAACAGCTGGTCTGAATGAAGGTATTGTAACAAGCTCTTCAACATTTTTCTGCGGAAAAACTTATAAATTTCACGACATTACTGTCGGCTGTACTGGCTATCACTCAAATATCAATGTTATACGCTCTATTCAGGTTTCATGTAATATATACTACTATGAGCTAAGTCAAAGACTTGGCATAGACAAACTAACAGAATACGCACAGCTATATGGTTTAGGACAAAGTCTAGGCCTGGAATCAGGTGATTCTGCTGGCTATATCGCTAATCCTGACACATTTGAAAGATTAGGTCTCGATTGGACAATAGGTCAGCTTTTACAGGCTGCAATTGGACAGTCAGAGGTTGCAGTTACTCCTCTTCAATTAGCGTCAGTTGCCTGCACTATTGCAAATGAAGGTGTACGCTATAAGCCATACCTTGTTGATAGCATTTACAACTATACCATGACTGAACAAATCAAAAAAACAGAGTCTGTAATCGCTTCACAAATAAACTTAAATTATGATGGAATTTATGATTATATAAAGCAAGGCATGATTCTAGCTGCACAAAATACCCCAAGCGGTGAATATTCATTAAATGGTCTTGGCTTCGATGTTGCCATAAAAACTGGTACCCCTCAGCAGGACTCCAGAGTTCAGGACTCAGTTTTTATTGGATTCGCACCTGCTGATGACCCACAAATTGCCTTTGCTGGAATTATTGAAGGCGGAACTAATTCAAAATATATGGTCAGAAAAATTATTGATGCTTATTTTTTTGACAACCACACATCATCATAATCATAAAAATTAATGTTTATATTTCATTTATAAGAATTGTTAAGTATGCACAAAAGAGCTATTAGAATTGAAACAAATTTAACAATCTTATTGCATTTTCAAAATTTATACTTTGAAATGTTAATGGTCTATGATATAATAAAAAAGGATTATATTGAGAATTTACTTATGTTTCAATAATACATTAATAGCTTATGAAAGGAGTTCTTATGTCAAAAGTAATTGCTGTTACTTCTGGAAAAGGTGGCACAGGTAAATCATCTATTTGTTCAGGGCTCGGCTATTCTTTGGCGAAAATGGGTAACCGTACTCTCATTATTGAACTCGATTTCGGATTAAGATGTATTGACATTATCTTCGGTATGTCAAATGATATAAAACAAGACTTAGGTACTGTTCTGCAAGGTAAATGTGAGCCTATTGATGCCGTTACTCAGGTTAAAGTAGCAAGCAATTTAAACATTCTTTGTGCTCCTAAAAACCCTTTTACAGTTGTTACCGCTGAACAAATCGCTGATATTTGCCAGCAGGTAAAAAAATACTTTGATTATATTATTATAGATACTGGTGCAGGAATTAATTCCCATGTATTTGATATTGTCGAACAGTCTAACCTGATTTTGGTTGTTACTACACCTGACCCTATCTGTGTAAGAGATGCACAAATGATGTCAGATGAATTTTATAAAAGAGGTAATCAGCGTCAACGCCTTATTATTAATAAAGTAAGCAAAAGAACAATAACTAATGAAATTATCAGAGACCTTGATGAGATAATCGATACAATCGGCGTTCAGCTTATCGGTGTTATTCCAGAAGACCAAGAACTTTTTATTGCTACTGGAAAAGGCTTTCCCCTCCCCTATGAAGCTCCAAGCCTTATCGCTTTTGATGCTATTGCAAGACGAATTAAGGGTGAAGATGTTCCTCTTACCATTAAAATCAACTAATTTACTAAATCCTTCTTAAACTAATATCTTTAATAAAAAACACAGTTTGTGTAGAAAGGACTCGAAAATGACAATTGCACTTATTGCTCATGACTCTAAAAAAGAATTAATGATACAATTTTGTATGGCATATAGTGGTGTGTTAGCAAAACATAATTTATGTGCAACAGGCACTACTGGCAAACAGGTTGCGGAAAGCACTGGACTAAATATTCAGCGCTATCTAAGCGGTTCACAAGGTGGTGACCAGCAAATTTGTGCTAGGATTGCCTGCAATGAAATTGATGTCCTCTTGTTTTTCAGAGACCCGATTACACCTAAATCTCATGAACCTAATGATATGAACCTTTTAAGATTATGTGATGTCCATAATGTGCCGGTTGCAACTAATATTGCCACAGCCGAAGCACTTATCCTTGCTTTGGAGCGTGGCGACCTAGATTGGCGTGAAATTGGCAATCCGTCATTATAATATGGATACTTTGTATCGTCCCTTTAAACTTTTAAGGGACGAATTTTCATGTGAGTTATCATTTGGCTATTTAAATAGCTATAATATCTAAGTTTAAAAGGAGTTTTTTATGGCTTTATTAATTCAAAGACCCAATGGGACTGAAGATGTTATACCTCAGAATATTCATAAATGGCATACAATTGAAAAGGTTACAAGAGAAGTTGCTGAAAAATTTGGTTTTAAAGAAATCCGTATTCCTACATTTGAAAACACAAATCTGTTTTTGCGCTCAGTAGGTGAAACAACCGATGTTGTGCAAAAGGAAATGTATACAGTTATGGCAAAGGAAACTAAATTTACTTTGCGTCCTGAGGGTACTGCCGGTACTATTCGTGCAACACTGCAAAATGGCTTGCTTAATGAACCTATGCCACAGAGATTGTATTATATTTTACCTTGCTTCAGACACGAACGCCCTCAGGCAGGAAGACTTCGTGAGTTTCATCAGTTTGGAGTAGAAATGATTGGTACACAATCACCTGTCGCTGATGCAGAAGTAATTTCCCTTGCTAAAAATCTTTTGGACAGGCTTGAATTAAGAAATATTGCTTTATATATAAATTCAATAGGTTGTCCGGCATGCAGAGCAGAATACCATAAGGCTTTAAAAGCTTTTTTTGAAAAGGATAAGGATAACTTATGCGATACTTGCCTGTCAAGACTTGAAAAAAATCCTATGCGTATTCTTGATTGCAAAAGTCCTGTATGTTCAGATATTGCAGCTAATGCTCCATTGATTATTGATTATCTATGCCAAGAATGCTCTGACCATTTTGAAAAGTTAAAGAGCTATCTTGATGCTATGAATATAGAATATACTGTTAATCCAAAAATTGTACGCGGTCTCGATTATTATACTAAAACTGTTTTTGAATTTGTTACTACTGATATTGGTGCCCAGGGGACTGTTTGCGGCGGCGGCAGATATGATGGCCTTATCGAACAGCTTGGAGGTCCAAAAACACCAGCATTAGGCTTTGCTATGGGTATTGAACGACTTATTCTTACTATGGAAAAGCAAGGATGTGCTTTTATTGAACCAAAAAAATGCGATTTATATATTGCTCCAATGGGAGAAAATGCTTTACTTAAAACATTAACAATTACTCATAATCTAAGAGAAGAAGGCTTCTGGACTGAATATGATGTTGTTGGAAGAAGCCTAAAGGCTCAGATGAAGTATGCAGATAAAATAGGAGCATTATTTACAATGGTGCTAGGAGATAACGAAATTAACGACAATAAAGCAAAGCTAAGAAATATGTCCACTGGTGAAGAAATTGAAGTTACTCTTGACGAAAACTTTTACTTCAATTTTTCAAATATAGCTATCGCAGCAATGTTTAAAGAATCATTAGAATTTTAATTACTAAATAGCTTTTGTTATTAGGGGGATAAACTATTTATGATAGATAATATGAACGGATTAAAGCGTACTCATTACTGTGGTGATGTCACTGAAATCGGTAAAGAGGTTGTTGTCGGCGGATTTGTTCAAAAAATCCGTGATTTGGGTAATCTTATTTTTATTGACCTAAGGGATAAAACTGGAATTGTTCAGCTTGCCTTTAATGATAAAACCGACAGAGCTATTTTTGAAAAGGCTTCGTCTTGCAAAAGTGAGTATGTTCTCATGGCAAAAGGTGTAGTTGCTAAGCGTGCAGGTGTTAATACAGAAATTAAAACTGGTGAAGTTGAGATATTTGTTTCTGACCTCCGTATTCTTTCAAAAGCACATACTACTCCATTTGAAATCCAAAATGAAACAAAAGTTAATGAAGAACTACGCTTGAAATATAGGTATCTTGATTTAAGACGCCAAACCCTGCAGCAGAATCTTATTATGCGTCATAAAATTGCAAAGGCTGCTAGAGATTATTATTTTGCAAATGATTTTATCGAAATAGAAACACCTATGATGATGAAGTCTACCCCTGAGGGTGCAAGGGATTATCTTATTCCATCCCGAATCCATAATGGTAAATTCTATGCCCTGCCACAATCTCCTCAAATATATAAGCAATTGCTTATGATTTCTGGATTTGATCGCTATATCCAGCTTGCACGATGCTTTAGAGATGAGGATTTGCGTGCTGACCGTCAGCCTGAATTTACTCAGATTGACCTAGAAATGTCCTTTGTTGATGTTGATGATATTTTAGAAATGACTGAAGGCTTTATTTCATATCTTTTTAAAAACGTGCTGGATATTGAAATACCAATTCCTCTTCCACGCATGACATATAAAGATGCTATAGAACGCTACGGTACAGACAAGCCTGATACTCGCTTCAGTATGGAAATAAAGAATATTTCCCACCTTGTAAAGGATTGCGGATTTGGTGTGTTTACAAATGCTATAAAGGACGGCGGAAGCGTTCGTGCAATTGTTGCTGAAAATTCAGCAAATGTTTTTACTCGTAAGGAGATAGACAAGCTCACAGAAATGGTTCGTGGAATTGGTGCAAAGGGGCTTGCATATGTGCGTTGGGTTGACGAAAAGCCTACCTGCTCCTTCTCAAAATTTATGAGTGAAGATGAATTAAACAATATTCTCACTGAACTAAACTGTAAGCAGGGTGATGTTGTATTTATTGTTGCAGATAAAAACAGTGTAACTCTACCTGTTTTAGGTGCATTGAGATTAACTGTTGCAAAACAGCTTGACATTATCCCTAATACATTCAAATTCCTATGGGTTGTTGATTTTCCATTCTTTGAATGGGATGAAGAGAGTAGTACATGGGTTGCTATGCATCATCCATTTACAATGCCTACTGATGATACAATCCAGTATCTTGAATCTGATCCTGAAAAAGTTGTGGCAAAGGCATATGACTTGGTTTTAAATGGAACTGAGCTCTCTTCTGGTTCAATTCGTATCACTGATTATGAACTGCAGCAAAAAATGTTTCAGGTGCTTGGACTTACCGATGAGGAAATACAGGCTAAATTTGGTTTCCTTGTTGAGGCATATAAATATGGTGCTCCTCCTCATGGTGGGCTCGGAATTGGTCTTGATAGGCTTGCAATGGTTATGTGTAACGCTGAAAGCCTACGCGATGTTACTGCCTTTCCAAAGGTTCAAAATGCAAGTGAGCTTATGTCAGAATGTCCTTCATATGTTGATAAGGCTAGCTTGGACATCTTAGGTATAAGTATCAATCCCAAATCAAAATAAATTCTATAAAAAAGGATAAGTCTGATTAATTTCAGGCCTATCCTTTTTACTTTTTAACAAGATTAAGCTACCTTCTTTTCAATTAATTCTAAATTATCCTTAAGTCTTTTGTTATCAGGTGAAAATTCCAATGCCTTTTTTGCATGGAAAAGAGACTTTTCATACATACCTAGCCAGTAACAGCTTATTGCACACAAATCATCAGGTGTATGATCCCATGAATGTGCTGAATTTACATAGATTTTAGATTTATTTTTTATCTTTAAGGCCTCAGTTGTCATATAAAAAACAGTATGCCAATCACTTAAATTATACGCCATTTTTGCAAATTCAACATAAGGGTCACGCATCCACGGAGCCTCTGCAATTGCCCTATAATACCAGCTATATGCCTCCTGAATATTTGAAAGATTATAATATGAATTTGCAATCCATCTCATTGAGGCACATCGTTCTTCTTTCCATGTTGCTGTTTTTAGTGAAAGATGCCTTTTTAATGTTTCTATACATTTATCCCACATTCGCTTATACATATATTCCCTGCCTAAATAATATGTCATACGGTCTCCTTCTGGGTCCTCCTCAACAGCTAGCTCCAAAAGAGGTAAATACGAACTTCTTGACTTTTGCAAATCAGGATAATGATTAAGCACTATTCCATCAATATAAATTATATTTTCCGGTTTATTCCCTATATATCTAAGACATTCATGCACTGGATAAACCCATTTATAGGAGTTTCTCGAATGTATCTTAAAATATGTGAACTGCACTCCCGGAGTTCCATCTTCTTTAATACTCCAATTATACAGATACTTGCCCATGTCAACATTCGGATTCCAAGCCTTCTCAAGATGTTCACGCCAGCCCTTATCGAAAACCTCATCAAGGTCAGTGCATACACATATATCAACATCCTCTGGAACATGACTGAGCGATATATTTCTTGCAACATCAAAACGCCAAGGCTTTATCTCTTCAACAAATACAATTGCCCCTCTCTCCCTCAGCTTTTCTACCGTTCCGTCATCAGAGCCTGTATCTGTAACAACCACTAAATCTGCCTCACTCATTGAATCCATCCATCTGTCAACAAACTTAGCTTCGTTTTTACATATGGCGTAGACACATACTTTATATTTACCCAATATATCACCTCACACTCTCATTATACTTGTTTTCAATCAGCTCTAAATTACGCTTTAACCTAGCATCATTTGGTTTCATTTCACATGCTTTTTTTGCATACTCTAATGATTGAGCATATAAACCTAGACGATAAGTGCAAATTGCACCTAAATCATAAAGCTTTTCACCCCACGACTCAACCTCTAAAAGATAGCTTCCTGTTTTTTCTGTAATTCCAAGTCCCTTTACAACCATCAGATATACTAACGGCCAATCATTCTCTTCATATCCCAGCTTTGCCATGTAAAGATAAGGCTCCCGAACATGAGGACATTCTGCAATTGCCCTGTATAGCCATGCTCTTGCCTCCTGCTTATTTCCCTTCTCCTTATATCCATTCGAAATAAAACGCATTGCTGCACTTCTTTCCTCGTTCCAGACGGCAGTCGGCATTTGAAGATATTTTTTTAATGTTTCTATACTTTTATCGTACATTTTATAAAACATATACTCCCTGCCAAGCCAAAAAACTGCCCTGTCATTATCAGGATTTTCTTCGACTGATAGCTCAAGCAGAGGTAGATACTGGGTTCTCGGTTTATTTAAATCAGGATAATGATTTAAAACTAAACCTGGAACCCATACTACACTATCCTTATCTTCTCCACTATACTTCAATACCTCGTGAACAGGATGTACCCATCTAAAACCATGACGGCGGTGAATTTTCTCCATAGGAAACTGTTTGTTCGGAGTTCCATCAGCGTGATAACTACATGTAAACATGTATCTTGCACGAGTATGACATGGTTTCCAAGCATTTTCAAGCTTTTCTCTCCAGCCGGTTTTAAAAACCTCATCTAAATCATTTGATACACAAATATCAAAATCCTCTGGAATATAATCCATTGCTTTGTTTCTTGCAGTATCAAAACGCCAAGGATTAATTTTCTCTACATATACAACCGCACCCCTTTCACGCAATTTTTCAACGGTCGAATCTGTAGATCCTGTGTCCAGAACAACAACCATATCAGCTTCACTTACTGCATCCATCCATCTGTCAACAAATTTTTCCTCATTCTTGCTTATCGCATAAACACATATTTTATACTTACTCAAAACTAACCTCCTACAATATATTGATAGTTTGGGTATAAAAAACACCCAAACTATCTCTTAAAACTATTTCTTA
The DNA here is from genome assembly GCA_012519635.1 of Clostridiales bacterium. Taxonomy (GTDB): domain Bacteria; phylum Bacillota; class Clostridia; order Oscillospirales; family Ruminococcaceae; genus JAAYPV01. The sequence goes on along the minus strand of JAAYPV010000073.1, from coordinate 1,116 downwards.
TTCAATAGTAATACCTGCACTAGCATATCCAACAACCGTATTCAAAAGGTTCAATCCTGTTGTTGTAATTGAAAATACCATTAGTAATCTTTCTTGTTCAACTACTGGAATTGATAATCCTGATAAAATATTATTTCTTACTTCACCAGCTGAAACTATTCCTGAATATGAACCTACTGTTACTAAACTTTCAGCAATAGGTGAGAAAATATTATTCGGTGTTGTTGAGCTGTATAGTTGAGCTTGAACAGTTGAAGTTGTGCCAATAATATTTAATCCAACCACAAGACTGAAGAAGGCCGCTATTGATGTTATTGTTCCATCACGAGGTACTGAAAAGGCAAAGTTTAATAAACCACCAACCTCTCCTGTCAAGTCAATAGTTGCACCAAGTACGGTAGCACTTGTAATCGAGTTACCAAAACCAATTAGTGCAGGGAATCCTGCCAATCCTGTTTCAATTGAGGTTAACTCAACTGTTGAACCCGATGCAAATGGTATAATTGCTCCAGGACCTGTTGGACCTGTATCTCCTGTTGGACCTGTATCGCCTGTTGGACCTGTGTCTCCAGTTGGACCTGTATCTCCTGTGTCTCCAGTTGGACCTGTGTCACCTGTGTCGCCTGTTGGACCTGTATCTCCTGTGTCTCCAGTTGGACCTGTGTCACCTGTGTCTCCAGTTGGACCTGTATCTCCTGTGTCTCCAGTTGGACCTGTGTCACCTGTGTCGCCTGTTGGACCTGTGTCACCTGTGTCTCCAGTTGGACCTGTATCTCCTGTGTCTCCAGTTGGTCCTGTATCTCCTGTGTCTCCAGTTGGTCCTGTGTCACCTGTGTCACCTGTTGGACCTGTGTCACCTGTGTCGCCTGTTGGACCTGTGTCACCTGTGTCACCTGTGTCACCTGTGTCTCCTGTTGGACCTGTATCTCCTGTGTCTCCAGTTGGACCTGTATCTCCTGTGTCTCCAGTTGGACCTGTATCTCCTGTGTCTCCAGTTGGACCTGTGTCTCCTGTGTCTCCAGTTGGACCTGTGTCTCCTGTGTCGCCTGTTGGACCTGTGTCACCTGTGTCACCTGTTGGACCTGTGTCGCCTGTTGGACCTGTGTCACCTGTGTC
>JAAYPV010000072.1 GCA_012519635.1 Clostridiales bacterium | reverse complement strand
CTAAAAAAATATTAAAAAAATGAAACCCTAATAACATTTGGTGAACTTTTTTGTATATTTGCACAAACCGTTACTTGTCAAATTATGCATTAATTATTTTTTTTAATCATTTTGCTATTTTTTTTTAAAAATTTTTGTTTAAATTGTATATGTGGTATTATTCATCAAATATGCTGCTTTCTTTCACCAGATTCACACATTCTTAATATATAATATACAAATTATTAAACCTCAGTAATTTGTATCACATTTTTATGGTACTTTTATGTTAATTTTATATAATATTGTGTTCGTTAATATAATGGTTACAATTTATTAATGTTTCGTTCATAAAATTTTGCGATAATTAAAGTTACTGATTTTATCTAAGTGTCTACTATTTTTGTTTTGAAGGGAGAATATCATGGTCGAAATTAATAATCTCACAAAACGGTATGGTAATATCACTGCTGTAAATAATTTATCATTCACCGTTTCAAAAAACGAGATTCTCGGCTTTCTTGGCCCTAACGGTGCCGGAAAAACTACTACTATGAATATGATTACTGGCTGCTTGCCCCCTACTTCTGGTACTATTATTGTAAATGGTTTCGATATTTCCAAAAATCCTATGGAGGCAAAGAAATCTATCGGTTACCTTCCTGAAATTCCTCCGCTATATACCGATATGAAGGTGTATGAATACCTTAAATTTGTAGCCGGACTTAAGTCTGTTCCTCGTTCACAACGCAATGAACAAATTCGAGATGCTATGGACAGGCTTAAAATTAGCGATGTAAGTAAACGACTTATCAAAAATCTTTCTAAGGGTTATAAGCAAAGAGTCGGCTTTGCTCAAGCTCTTCTTGGTAATCCTGAAATACTTATTCTTGATGAACCTACTGTCGGACTTGACCCTAACCAGATTCTTGAGGTAAGAAAGTTAATCAAGGATTTGAAGAAAGACCATACCATTATTCTCTGTTCCCATATTTTACAAGAAATAAGTGCTGTTTGCGATAAGGCTTTAATTATCGCAAAAGGTGAAATGAAAGCTCTTGATACCCTTAAAAATCTATCAGCAAGGGTTTCCTCCAACATTGCTCTTACTATTACCGTTGAAGGAGATAAGGCTAAAATTATTGACATTTTCAATCAAACAAAGGAAGTGCTTGACTATACTGAGATTTCATCAGACAAGCCAGATGCTTACTCCTTTAAGGTTGAGCTTTTAAATGATGATGCTCGTAAGAAAACTATTTCAAAACTAATTGCTGAGGACTGCTCTGTCTTGGAGGTCCAGACTGACCACGCAAGCCTTGAGCAGGTATTTGTTAAGCTTACAAAGCAACCATCTAAAAAACGCACAATCCATGATGTTTTCGATGAAATTGAGAAGGATATCGAAAAAGATATGGGTTCAGATGATAATAAGGAGGCTTAACCAATATGTTTTCACTATATAAAAAGGATTTACAATCATATTTCTATTCACCCTTTGCATATGTTGTTTGTGCATTGTTCCTACTAGTGTTTTCTCTTGAATTATCTAATGGTCTATCAAACATAACAACACCTGTGTACACATTTTCTTTCTCCAACATTTTTTACAATAACTTCTTCTATTTTATATTTTTAATTCCTGTTCTAACCATGAGAAGCTTTGCTGAGGAAAGAAAAACTGGAACAGAAACCTTGCTTATGTCATCACCTATTACAATACCTAAAATCGTAATCGGTAAGTTCCTTGCAATTGCAACTGTTTTCTTGCTTATGATTACTTTATCATTTGTTTATCCTCTTATAACTGCATTGCTCGGACAAGTTTATCTGTCCAGTCTGATTTGTAGCTATATCGGCTTTACATCAATGGGTTTGCTCTGTATTGCAATTGGTATGCTTATGTCATCATTCACTGATAACCCTATTATTGCTGCAATTACTGGTGAAGGTGCCATGATTGTCTTAATCTTTCTCGACAAATTCAGCCAAAGCGACTTAATTCAAAGCGTACCTTTCCTAAAATCCATATTTTCAATATTCTCAACTCAAACACGCTTTAATATGTTCTCTATGGGAATACTTAGACTTGATGATTTGATTTTCTTTATTACATCAATTATCGTCGTTCTTGCATGGGTTATTATCGTTAATGCAAGAAGGCGTTGGAACAGGGGGTAGGCTTTAATGAAAAAGGATAATAAAGATAACAACAATAAAAACAATATCAAAAATACTAATGATAGCCTTAAGCTTAACAGGTTTAAAAGGGTTCAGTCAACTGGTATCGCATTAATTATAGCTTTGCTAGTTCTGGTTGCAGCAATACCATTTAACCTAATTGCAGGCAGATTGAATATGGACTTTGATATGACACCTAACAGCCTGTATTCCCTAACAGAAACCTCTGTTAATATTGCAAAATCATTGCATAATACTGTAGATGTATATATCATCTTCAATTCCAACAATATAAGCGACCTCAGTGGTGGTAAACCACTGAATACTTTGGACGACTTCTCTAAAATATCAGGTCTTGAGCCAATGTACTACTCATTATCTCAATATGACAGCTTTGACAAGATTAATGTTACTGTGGTTAACCTCAGTACCGAAAAAGGCATAAAGATTATGAGTGATCTTCAACTTGAGGAAAGTCTTGCTAATAGTTTAAGTGGCGATAAAGTAAACTTCCTTGTTAAAAGCGGAAGCATTGTTAAGAAGGTTGACGGCTCAACCATGTTTCTTTCTGAGTCATCCTCAGAAAGCCAAACAGTTACCATCACTGGCTTTACAGGAGAAAATGTTCTTACAAGTACAATTAATTATGTTGACAAGCTTGCAATAGTCGATAAACAGCCTGTTAACTATTTTCTTACTGGGCATGGTGAAAAATCAATAGATAAAGATTATTCCAGTATAGTAAGCAGAATTAGGCAGGAGGGCTATAAGGTAGCTGAGCTCAACCTCTCTGAAATGGGTAAGGTTCCTGATGATGCACAGCTTATTATAGTTGCCGGACCAACTAAGGACATTACAAAAGAAGAAAGAGACATGATTAACGAGTTTCTTGATAATGGCGGAAGTATAACATTTTTAATGTCTCCTAATGAGGAAAAAAAGGAGTACACATATATCAGTGATATCATGTCTAAATACGCAATTGCTATGAATTATGACAGAGTCTATGATAAGGAATATATGGCGGAGGATGACCAGTATATCTTTGAGGCTAAAATGATTGGTGCTACATCTGAATCTGCAGTTGACCTTACATCTCCGATTATTAATCTGAACCTGCCAACCTTTGTGTCAAATTCAAGGAGCTTTTATTCAGTTTATTCTGAGGATTACAATGTTAACTTAATTGTTGAGCCACTTATACAGGCATATGATTCAGCAGTCGGTGAGCCTTACGGTGGTACAAACCCTGACCCTGACCCAACTGAGGGCGGTATGTATTTATCATACTATGCTATGGATAAATCAAGAAACAACTCAAAAATATTAGTTCTTGGCGATGCAGAGTTTATTGACAATAAACTTATAAACGCTGATTATCTTTATAATATAACAATGCAGCATATGTTCTTAAACTCAGTAAGCTGGATGAATGATGCTGATATGGACTTGAATATTCCTGTAAAGAAACAGACAAACGACAAAATTATCGTTTCTGAGGATACAACTAAGGTTGAGGAATCGGTTAACAACCTCCTTATTCTGTTTTATGCTATTCCTGTTGTAGTTGCCGGAATCGGCGTGCTTATCTGGAGTAGGAGGCGTGTTTCATGAGTAGTAAGCAGTTTAAATTAATTACCATTCTTGTTGCCATTATTGTGGTTTTTACTACAGCTTACTTTGTTATTGATAAAAGAATAAGCAAAAAAGAGTCCGAACAACCCTCATCCTTGACGAATATTGAAATATTCAATTTCGATATTGAAAATATAGCTGAAGTATTGATTAAAAATAAGGATGGCGAATTTGCTTTTACAATGGAAAATAACAAATGGCTACAAAAAGGCTCTGAGCAGTTCAATTTCAATCAATATATACTAAATGATATTATAAACAATATGTCCACTCTGCAAGCACTAGAAATTATTACAGAATCTGCTGAGGATTTGTCTCTATATGGACTTGATTCACCAAGTGTTGTTATAACCTGCATAACTGATTCAAACAAGTATATCCTTGAAATAGGCAAACCAAGCATTACTAAGAATTCTTACTATGTTAAAAAGCAGGGTGAAATGACTGTTTACTCCATTGATTACAACAAAGGACTAACCTTTGACATAACAAAGGAAGACTTAAAGGATATTTATCTGTTTGACGCCCTTTCAAGTGAAGTAATGGGCATTTCATTGGAATGTGACGGTGCAGTAGTCTATAGTGTATCTAAATCTAATACCTCAGGCTGGATTATGAATCAGCCACTTGCTACTGAAAGAACAAATGTTGCCAACATCACCAGTATGGTTGATTCAATTATTCGTATAAATATAGCTAATTTTATTCAGGAGAATGTTCAAGATTATTCTGAATACGGCTTTGATAATCCAAGCTATATACTTGAAATCAGCTCTGAAAGCAAGACCGAAAAAATTCTGTTCGGTAAGACAGTCAGTGAGACAAATGAGATTTATGCAATGTTTGAAAGCTCTAAAGATGTCGTAACATTTTATCGAAACAACCTTAGCTTAATGGATCTAACTGCTGAAAATTTGCTTCTTGATACAATCCATACAGAAAATGTATATGATTTATCAAAGTTGGAGATTATCGTAAACGGTGAGCTTACAACCCTTACATTTGAAGCTAGCGCTGACGATTTAACCAATGCTAAATACACATACAATGGCACCGACATTAATGCATTAGGTGATGATGCTGTCAAGCTGTTTATCAACTTTTACTCTTCAATTGTGGGAGTTTATTTCGACCATTTAGATTTAGATGCTCAACCTGATACTTCACTAGAACCTGAAATTTCATTTACCTATACAAGAAAATCTGAGCCTGAAACTGTTACAATTTCTTTTATTCGTGAGTCTGAAAACACCTTCTATGCTATAAAAGACGGCGAATATACAGGCTTTGTAGTTCGACTAAAGACATTTCACGAAGACAGAGGACTTTTTAAAACTCAAGATGCTTTAGTAAGATACATTAACGAACACAGCTAAATAAAACAGCCATCTGAAACTAAAATCAGATGGCTCTTATTTTATTCTCTTTAATAATATCATCAAGCAAATGTCTAAAACCGTAATTTTATTTTGTATTGGACAAATTCCACCTAAACGGACATAACCTTGAGGCCTTACTTGTATCATAGCTAGTATTATTAAGTAGCGTTTTAAGGTCAAGATATCTATAATTAGTCTTTTCCTCTTTGCCTCCCTTTAACTTTGAAAGCAAGCCTGTAACCGGATTCTCTTTACGCTGTATTACAGCACCAAGCCTATGATACTCCCTTAAAAATCCGACAATTTCAGCCGCCCTTGTAAGTGTTTTATCAGCAACATTATATACACCTGTATATGCAGGATTATCCGCATGCCTCATAAAACAAAGAATAAAATCTGCAAGATTATGTACGCAACAAAACTGGAAACCATATTCACCTGTTCTATATACAAAAGCTGTTTCATCCTTAGGGTCGTAAATTTTTGCCAGTAAATTCTCGTAATAATCAAAAGTATAAACCGGGGGGATTCTCATGATAGCCAATGATGCATCCCTAGCTCCCCTGAAGGCATCAGCCATCGCCATTTCAGACTCATATTTCAACTTTGCATAATTTGTTGTGATTTTTATATCATCTTCCTCACGAACAGGCTCTCTTGTTTTTGGAGTTTCATATACCTGAGTAGTACTAACCATCAAGCATTGCCTTATTTCAGACGCCATTGCTAGTTTAAAGAAAAACTTATTGCACTCTCTGGTTATTTCAATCTCTTCATCATCAATTATATGTCCAAAGTCATTATCGACAGTACAAGCTAAGTGAACTATAGCATCTATATCTTCAGTTTCAAATATATCAATATATTTAGCTTTATCATTTGGTTTAGCCTCATAGAACTTAAAATGTTCCTTGTTGATATTATAGTTGCTTGGTTGTTTGTCTACCGCAATTACAGAATAGCCTTTTTTGAGCAGACCTGAGCAAACTCTATCGCCTATAATACCACATCCGCCAGTAACCAAAACATTTTTCATAAAGCTACCCTCCTTTACCTATGTTGCATACTGCTATTTTGCAGATAGCCATAAAATCATTATATCAATAAAAACATAAAATTTCAATAGCAACTTCATAGAAAATTAAACGTAATTATGATTAAAAATATACAACTATACAAGTAAACACTCAATTATTCATTTTTTATATAGAATAAGCATATTATACTTATCTGTTTTTTATGCAATATAGGCAATATACATTAAATATTAACAAACCTTTTAGACTTTGTTCATACGACTTCTTAAAGAATTTACAATTGCAATCAAAGAAACTCCAGCATCAGCAAATACTGCCCACCACATAGTTGTTAAACCAAAGGCAGACAAGCCTAAAACCGAAAACTTGACAGCAAGTGAAAATACTATATTCTGTACCACAATTCTCTGTGTCCTTTTCGATATTTTTATAGCAGTCAATATTTTGGTTACATCATCATTCATTATAACAACATCAGCTGCCTCAATCGCTGCATCAGTACCCATTCCACCCATAGCAATACCTATATCTACCCTTGCTAAAACTGGTGCATCATTTATGCCATCGCCAGTATATGCAGCCCTGCAGCCATCTGCCATAAGTTTTTCAAGTTCATTAACCTTTTCATCAGGCAAAAGCTCAGCCCTTACCTCATCTATGCCAATGGCTCTGCCGATTTTCTCTCCAATTGCTCTTTTATCGCCTGTAAGCATTACTGTTTTCTTTATGCCAAGCCTTCTTGCATCTGAGATAAATTCAGCAATACCTTCCTTGAGTTCATCCTCAAGCTCAATCACACCAACATATTTTCCATCGACAGCAAGAAAAACTGCAGTTATTTCTGTTTCATACTCAGCAGCAATACCATTTTCTAAAAGCAAGTCTTTATTACCACAAAGTATTTCCTTTCCCTCATACTCTGCCTTAATACCCTTACCTGCTATTTCTAAGCAGCTTACTCTCGTTAAATCAATTTCCTTGTTATAAGCATTTATAATACCCTTTGCTATCGGATGCGACGAATACGCCTCAGCATAGGACGCATACTCTAACAGCTTCTCCTCAGATATTCCCTTTGGTATAACCCTTGATACAGCAAGATTGCCCTTTGTAAGGGTGCCTGTTTTATCAAATACAAGGGTATCGCATTTTGCCAGCATATCAAGTGCTGCACCACCCTTGACCAAAACACCCTTACCCGATGCACCGCCTATTCCATTGAAATAGCTGAGAGGAACTGAGAGAACCAATGCACATGGACAGGAAACAACTAAAAATGTCAATGCTCTATGTATCCAGTCACCCGGATTCCCAACAACAAATGACGGCACAACTGCAAGCAATAACGCACTTATTACAACAATAGGTGTATAAACCTTCGCAAACCTTGTAATAAAGCTTTCAACCCTTGCCTTCTTGCTCTGTGCATTTTCAGTAAGCTCAAGTACCTTTGCAACAGTCGATTGACTAAAATCAGTTGTAGTCTGTATCTCTAAAACTCCCTGTAAATTTATACAGCCACTTATTACAGTATCACCCACTCCAACATCTCTTGGAACAGATTCTCCAGTCATTGCCACAGTGTCAAGCGATGAGCTTCCCCTTACAACAATTCCATCAATTGCGATTCTCTCACCAGTTTTTACAATAATAGTATCCCCGCTCTTGACCTTACTTGGCAATACCTTGACAATTTCACCGTTTTTCATGATGTTTACATAATCAGGGCGTAAATCCATCAACTTTGCAATTGACCTTCTTGATTTATCAACAGCCAAATCATTACAAAACTCACCAACAGTGTAAAAAAGCATTACTCCAACCGCTTCACCATGCTCACCGATAGCAAATGCACCTATGCTCGCAATACTCATCAGGAAATTCTCATCAAAAACATTTCCCTTAACCATATTTTTCAATGCTTTAAAAACAATCGGGTATCCTACCAATGCAAATGCCACAATCTCAATAACAAGCCTTACCATTTCCCCCATAGGAGCAAAAAGTGATACAGCCAAAAGGATTCCCGACAGTACCATCTTTGCAATCTCAAAAGCATGGAATTCGTCCTCTTTATCCTCTTCATTAATGCTATTATCCTCAATTATATTTACATCTGGCTCAATCTCCTTAACTATCTTCTTTATCTCATCAAGAAGATGTTCATCAAGAAGTTCATCATGCCCATCAGAAAAGTTAAGGGTCAGCTTTTTTGATACAAAGTTCATATCCACCGACTCCACCGATGCTATCCTTTCAACCCGAATCCTTATTTTTTCAGCACAATTTGCACAATTTAGCCCCTCTAATACGTAAGTCTGCTTCATAAACAGACCTCCTCTACTCCATAATATGCTCCATTGCCTGACAGAATATTGTTTTTACATGGGAATCAGCAAGCGAATAATAAACAGTTTTCCCATCCCTGCGATATTTCACAAGCCTTGCCTGCTTTAATACTCTCAACTGGTGAGATATTGCAGATTGCGTCATGTTTAAAAGTTCAGCAATATCGCATACACACATTTCACTCTCAAACAAAACAAACATTATCCTTATCCTTGTCGAATCCCCAAAAACCTTAAACAGCTCCGCCACATCGTAAAGTATTTCCTCATCAGGTATTACATCCGTTACTCTATTGACAATTTCCTTATGTACCTCACAATTTTCGCAAATATGCTCGTTTTTCATTTTATCTCTCCTTAACATATGAATAATTGTTCATATGTATCATACAACATTTCTAAACTTTTGTCAATACCTATTTGTTAATTTTATGAGAGAATTATAGGTAATTTATTGGATAAAATTTGGATATATATTGTTAATTTTCCGTACATATTTTGTCTAAATAAAATTTACAATTTGTTTTCAATTGTTATATCTTTGTTTATAGTATAATAATGTCAATTGTGTTATACTAATTACATTATGTCATAAGTGCAAAATATTCTGATTACATATAAAAATAATAGCATTAAATTTTAACAAGAATCTTAAACTTAAAGGAGGTATTTTGTGAATAACTGTTCTCAAAGTGTTCAGAAAAAGGACGATATAATCAATATTATTGACGACTTTAATTATGATGCTCAAACAGAAGAATATAATATAGAATATAAAAAATGGCGCAGTAATAAAGATAATCCCTATGCATTTAATTATGTTGAAAATAAAAAAGAAAAAACATTTATGGACGGCAAGGGCTTTATTCATGAGGACCCTAAATCAATCGAAAAGATTACACTTTCAAAAATAGGGTTTACTGCCGGAATTTCGCTTTTAGTTTATTTCTTTATTGATGGAATCGGTGGAGAGCTAATTGTCTGGATTTTGAACATGTTCAATATAAATATTTCCTCTATGTTGTTTTCAAGCGAATTCATGGGCAACGAATGGGCAGTTCTAGCTGTAAATGTATTCATTTCCTTGCTCAAATATATAGTTCCTACATTTATGCTTTTCAAAGCCTTTAAAATGCCGTTTTCCATTTCAGCGACAACAAAAGCAACTGATAAATACGAAATTGTCGGCGGCATGTCCATAGCCATGATACTTATGGTACTTATAAGCCTTGTCAGCAAGAGCTCACCTCTTGAATTTACATCAAGAACTTTTTTTCTATCAAACCAAATTTTGTATGAAAATTATAATTTATACGCTATTTTCATTTATTACCTCTTTGAGATTTTTGTTGTTTCTATTCTTATAGAGGTGTTTCTTCACGGCTCACTGCTCCATGTGCTGCGACAATTTGGTGATATTTTTGCATTGGCATGCACAACTGCCATTTCAATTATTATTGTTCATAGCTATGCACAATGCATACCATTTGCCTTAATGACTCTTGTATCAGGCATCTTTATTTTAAGAAGTGGTTCAATTGTAGCCGGATTTATTATCAGAATAGTTTTTAACATTTATTTTTTCAGCATTGCTATTATAAATAGCAATCTAAATACAAGTACAAGCCTTACAAAATCATACTTTATGAGTATCTTTTTCCTTGCAGGTGTACTGGGCTGTGTTGTTTTTGCCCGCAAGCACACCCGAAAGGTAAAGCTTGTCAATAATTCAACATACCTAAATATATACGAAAAGCTGTCTGCATTTACAATTTCCCTGCCTATGGTCATTTGGATAGCACTTTCAGCAATTTTCGCATCTATTAATTTGTTTATTTAACACAATTCAGGAGGCAAATTTTATTTGGAAACATATATGAGAGAGGCTTTAAAGCTTGCCAGAATAGCTTATGATTTGGGGGAAGTGCCAGTCGGTGCAATTGTTGTAAACAGGGTAAATGGAAAGATTATCGGGCGAGGATATAATCTTCGTGAAACAAATAAAAATCCATTGGCACATGCTGAAATTATTGCAATAAATCAAGCAGCAGAGGTTTTAGGTGGCTGGCGATTAATTAACTGCGATATTTATGTCACTCTTGAGCCATGCCCCATGTGTTGTGGTGCTATTATCAATTCAAGAATTAAAAATGTTATATTTGGAGCATATGATAAAAAATCAGGCTCTGTGCGATCAATACAGGAAATGTTTGAACTGCCGTATAACCATAAGCCTATGGCTATTGGTGGTATCTTAGAGGAGGAATGCTCAGCGATTCTATCCGATTTCTTTAAGGAATTGAGAATTAAAAATAATCAAAAGGGTGCAATATAATTGTACCCTTTTAACTGTCAATAAAGTTGTATTCTTGATGGATTTATAACGGGGCATTTTGACAATCCATACTAGGGGAAATGCTCCTCTCTGGGCTCCCTAGAACAATAAGAACAATAATTTAGGAGTGTAGCTATATGAAATTTAACGAGTGGGACGATATACTGACCGATGAGTTCCGTAAGGATTATTTTATTAATCTTGCAAAATATCTTAAAAATGAATACAGAGCACATACTATTTATCCAAAAAAAGAGGATATATTTAATGCACTTAAATACACCTCATACAACAATGTCAAGGCAGTAATTATTGGTCAGGACCCATATCATGGTGAGGGGCAGGCACATGGACTTTGCTTTTCAGTGAAAAAGGGTGTTACTCCTCCACCATCCTTAGTAAATATTTTTAAAGAGATTAAAGACGATGTCGGCATTGATAATACAAAATCACACGGTGAGCTTACAAAATGGGCGGAAGACGGTGTTTTACTACTAAACACAGTTCTAACAGTCCGTGAAGGACAGGCAAATAGTCACAAAGGCATTGGATGGGAAACTTTTACTGATAGTATAATATCCCATCTTAATACGCGTGGAAAGCCCATTGTATTTTTACTATGGGGTAATAACGCAAAGGCAAAGGCAAATCTCATTACCAATCCTAATCATAAAATTTTAACTGCGGCCCACCCAAGTCCCCTATCTGCCTTCAACGGCTTTTTCGGGTGCAGACATTTTTCAAAAACAAATGAATTTTTGCGTAAAAATGGAATAGAGGAAATTGATTGGAGTATTAGTTAATAGTATTTTTTTAATAGTTCATGCTGATTATAACTTTAAGCTATAACCAGCGATATTTATTATGTGTTACTACAAAAACCTTTTATATGCTATAATATCAATAACAACTAATTGGAAAAAGGAGCTTTCTATGAAAATTTTAAAAATGTTCAAGGATAAAACTGTTTTTTCGTTTGAAGTTTTTCCGCCAAAACGAACAACTCCTATTGAATCAATTTACAAAACACTTGATGAGCTAAAAGACCTTAAACCTGATTTTATAAGCGTTACATATGGTGCAGGGGGCTCCAATATTGGCGCATCAACCACTCAGATTGCATCTACTATAAAAAGAAATTATGGCATTGAACCTGTTGCTCATCTACCATGCATAAACTTCACAAAGGACGAAATTTTAAGAATTTTAGATGATTTTCATAGGAATGATATAGAAAATATTTTAGCACTCCGTGGTGATATCAACCCTGATATTTCCCCCAAAAAGGATTTTAAGTACGCAAGTGACCTTGTTGAATTTATTAAACAAAACAGAGATTTCCATATCATAGGCGCCTGCTATCCTGAATGTCATTTTGAATCCATCGACCTTGATACCGACATTAAAAACCTCAAAAAGAAGGTTGATGCAGGTGCTGACCAGCTAATTACACAACTTTTTTTTGACAATAATATATTCTATTCCTTCCTTGAAAATGTGCGAAAAGCTAAAATTAAAGTTCCAATTCAAGCAGGCATTATGCCCGTCGTAAACAAAAAACAAATTGAGCGCATGGTTTCACTCTGTGGTGCAAGCCTTCCTACAAAATTCACAAAAATAATGCAGCGATATGAAAACCACCCCGAAGCACTCCGTGACGCCGGAATAGCCTACGCTGTAAATCAGATTGTTGACTTAATTGCAAATGGAGTTGATGGTATCCATCTATATACTATGAATAATGCATATGTCGCTAAACGCATTTCCGACGCTATTTCTGGAGTGTTGATATAGGCAATTTATGCCTGTCGACCGTTCGCCTATCGGCATGAGGTTGCCACCTCAAACTCCGCTAAACTTTTATTTATGTATTATAGTGTGCTAAAATGTAAAGCTTAGCTGAATCGCTGAATTTGAGCAGTACTAAAACTTTTAATTTTAAGAGGTATTATGATAAATCTTGATAAAATAGATAAAAAAGAGGCTCTACGATATTTGCAATGCAGCAACATTTCCCCCGACAGTAGTATAATGGGGCTTATTAATGAATGTGAAAAAAAATTGCTGAAGGTTATTGAGCCTAGATATTTATACTCTGCTTTCGATATTACACATACGGAAAATAGTGTAATACTTGAAAACTGCACCCTTGAGCTTACAGGCAATGACATCCGTAAGCATCTCAAAGACTGCAAAAAAGCTGTGCTTTTCTGTACAACCATTTCAAACGGCGTTGACAAGCTTTTACGCTTTGCACAAATTTCCAATATGACAGAGGCACTTGTGCTTGACAGTCTTGCAAGTGCTGCAATTGAACAGGTATGTGATGAGGTTGAAAAGATAATTCATTCAGCATATCCAAATTTTTATTCCACATGGAGATTCAGTCCAGGCTATGGTGACTTACCTATTACCCTGCAGGCTGAATTTCTCAATGTTCTGAACTCTTCAAAGCGTATTGGTTTAAGTGCAACCTCAAGCTTCATGCTAACCCCATCAAAATCAGTTACTGCTATTATCGGCTTGTCTGAAACACCTGTTGCACAAAAAAGCAGAAATTGTTCCGAATGCAATCTTGCAAAAGCCTGTGTTTATAGAAAAAATGGTGGACACTGTAATTAAAGGAGGCAATATGCGTTTTAATGAATTGTTGAAAAAAAATTATATCTTTCTTGACGGTGCAATGGGTACAATGCTGCAAGCAAAGGGCTTACAGCTTGGTGGTATCCCAGAACTTATAAATATTAGTAACCCTGAATGGATTTCAGATATTCATAAATCCTATATTAATGCTGGTTCAGATATAATTTACACAAATACCTTTGGTGCTAATCGCTATAAGCTAAAGGAAAGTGGATATACAGTTGATGAAATCATCCCAAAGGCTATTGAAATTGCTAAGGACGCCTGCAAAGGCACTAATACCCTTGTTGCACTTGATATCGGCCCTATCGGACAGCTTTTAGAGCCAACGGGTAGCCTTAGCTTTGAAGAGGCTTATGATATATTTAAAGAGCAGATTATTGCTGGTAAGGATGCTGACCTAATTGTCTTTGAAACAATGACTGACCTTTATGAAATAAAGGCAGCTGTACTTGCAGCAAAGGAAAACTCAAAGCTACCTGTAATCTGCACAATGACCTTTGAACAAAACAGCAGAACCTTTACTGGCTGTTCAGTTTCTGCTATGGCATTAACTTTGTCTGGATTAGGTGTTGATGCAATAGGGCTTAACTGCTCACTTGGACCAAAGGAGCTGTTCCCTATTGTTAAAGAGCTTTCAGAATGGACAAACCTACCCATTGTTGTAAAACCGAATGCAGGACTTCCCGACCCTGTAACAAATACCTATGATATCACCCCAGATGAATTTGCTGAGTATATGGCTGAATTTGCAGGACTGGGTGTTAAAATCTTTGGTGGTTGTTGCGGAACAACTTCTGAATATATCAAGGCACTTACTGAAAAATTATCTGCAACAGAATCTGCTGTTTCAAGCTTTAAGGGAATTCCTACCGCAGTCTGCTCCTCATCAAAAACTGTAATTATTAACCGTCCTCGTGTTATCGGTGAAAGAATTAATCCTACTGGCAAGAAAATGTTTAAACAAGCACTGATTAACCATGATATAAGCTATATTCTAAATCAGGCTGTTGAACAGGTTAATGCTGGTGCAGACATACTAGATGTAAATGTCGGACTTCCTGAAATAGATGAAAAAAGCATGATGGTTGAGGTTATAAAGGCTTTGCAGTCAATTTCAGATACACCATTACAGATTGATTCCTCCGATATCAACGCATTAGAGGCTGGGCTAAGAGTTTATAACGGAAAAGCAATTGTTAACTCTGTAAATGCTGAGGATGAGTCGCTTGATTCCGTTCTACCTCTTGTAAAAAAATATGGTGCTTGTGTAATTGGGTTAACTCTCGATAAAAATGGAATACCTAAAACAGCGGATGAAAGATTTAGACTTGCCGCAAAGATAATGAACAAGGCAATTGAATATGGCATTCCAAAAACGGATATCTTCATTGACTGTTTGACGCTTACTGCTTCTGCTGAACAGTCAGCTGTTATGGAAACACTAAAGGCTGTAAGAATGGTTAAGGAAAGGCTTGGACTTAAAACAGTACTTGGTGTGTCGAATATATCCTTTGGACTGCCCGTCAGAGAACTGATAAACCACAACTTTTTAACTATGGCATTAAGCTATGGACTGGATTTACCTATCATAAATCCTAATATCACCTCCATGATGGGTGCTGTACGTTCATATAACCTGCTTGCAAACATTGATAAAAATGCTGCTGAATTTATTAGAGCATATGGTACGGACACCACCCCTGCTGCACCCGCCGAAGTCGACAGGGAGATTGATATTTTTTATGCTATGGAGCATGGGCTTAAAGCTGAGGGTGCTAAAATAACCGAAAAACTGCTTAATACTCATGAGCCAATGTCCATTGTAAATGAAATTCTCATACCAGCGCTTGACAAGGTCGGTGCTGATTTTGAAAAGGGTATTATTTTCCTACCACAGCTTATTCTTTCAGCAGAGGTTGCACAATCTGCCTTTGAGGTGATAAAAAAGCACCTTGTAAAAAACAACATATCTTCACAAAGCAAGGGAAAAATCATTCTTGCAACCGTTAAGGGGGATATTCACGATATCGGTAAAAATATCGTAAAGGTGCTGCTTGAAAACTATGGCTATACTGTTATCGATTTAGGCAAGGATGTTGATTGCCAAGCTGTTGTCGACACTGCTGTTGAACACAATGTAAAACTTGTGGGCTTATCAGCACTTATGACTACTACGCTAAAATCTATGGAGGAAACAATAAAGCTTTTGCGTGACAACAGGGTTAACTGTAAAGTCATGGTTGGTGGAGCCGTACTGACTCCAGACTACGCCATAAAAATTGGTGCAGATTTTTACTCCAAAGATGCAAAGGGAAGTGTTGACATTGCCCGTAAGGTGCTAGGATAAAGAATACAAAAGGTGTATATTTGCATAAGATTTGCAAATATACACCTTCAATTTTATGCCTTACTTTTCACCTTTGCCATAGACCTCTTTAACCACACCTCAGCTAAATCCAAAGCCTCATAAAGACCATCTTTTTCTGCTGTTCTTGTAATCGCCTCAAGTGGATTTAGACTCTCATCGGTTGACATCTGATAAACTTTAACCTTGCTGGCTACATCCAGTCCTTTTACCTTTTTTGTTTTTAGTATCTGAAGCATTATAACATACTCATCATACATATTTCCATAATATAAAACATCTTTATTTCTTACTAAAGGATAACCCTTATACGTAAAAAAGCTAAATTCATTGCCCTCTTTTTTGCTCATATCACTACCTCCTCTTCTTAAAGCATCTCTTATAGTAATTATATCACAAAGAATATAGTTTGGCAATAGTCGGAAGCTAGTTTTTACCACATATTTATAATTCATTCATGAACCTATAATATTTTCGAGCATTTTTACCAATCTAGTGTAAAACTCTTTTCGGAGTTAAAAATATCCATGTTTCCATTTAGAATATCAAGATATGCATCCCTGCACTTAAAGCTGGTTACACCGTTAACCTTAATTATGAGCTTTCTGCTATCATCCCTGTAAAATTCAAGCTCAGTTTTTTTGCCAAGCTGTGTTTCAACAGTTATTTTAGCAACAGGTTCACCTGTAGTCTCACCTAAATAAACCTCTTCTGCAGGTGTATTCACCAAAAATTGATAAAATTGTCTAAATCGTTCTGTTGAACATTCTGCTCCGTTCAAATATGACACATAATCATCTTTATTCTTACCTGAACCTGTGAACACCATGCTTTCTCTGCCTTCAACCTCAACAGTCAGCTTACTAATTTTATAAAAATAGTCCCCAATAATTATATGTGATAGTGGGTCTTTAATATTCATTGTAACCCATATAAGCTGTGATTCTGTGAATGCATAGATAATATCAGTTCCCTCAAGATATCCGAAGTAAACTGCCTCATCATTACCAGAAGCATCTGACGCCTTGCTGATTTTCAGAGTATACTCCTTTCCGTCCTTTGTATTCATTTTCACTACACAGAAAGGATTATCGAGTCCAGCAAGCTTTAAATCCTCTTCATCAGCCTCAAGGTGAACAACTGATTTTGCAGTTAAGCCAAACATTGCATTTGTATAGCTACTTGATTTTGTGGCATCAAGATATGCAAATATAGGCTCTATCATAACTGCATTTGCAGATGTACCACCAGTATAGTCCTCACCTCTGCCCATT
The DNA here is from genome assembly GCA_012519635.1 of Clostridiales bacterium. GTDB lineage: Bacteria > Bacillota > Clostridia > Oscillospirales > Ruminococcaceae > JAAYPV01. The sequence continues at coordinate 20,192 of JAAYPV010000072.1, read as the reverse complement.
TCAAACGCCTCATAGACAATGTCATAATCTAAGTCTGCACGATCTATGCTCAGCGTTTGCATACCACGCGCTGAATCGGTTACTGCATCAACTACAAGAGTGGAAACATAAAATTCCCTTGAATATAAAAATGCACTTGCTATTGAATTTAAAATTGTATAGACAGTTTTATCTCCCTTGAAACAGAAATATACCTCAGTATCAACGGGACTTGTATTACCAATCAAAAATTCAATTTCCTTACCGTCATCAAGAGTAATCTTTACCTCAGATGCAGGTGAGTCCAATCCATATTTAGCAAGATCTTCAGCATTTTCTTCAACAACAGTTGGTATCCTTGCACTCAGAGCTGAATTCGGTAATGAATCCAGCTTTGAGGTATCCATCTTATATTTTTCCAATCCCTTAATTACAAAAATACTGCTGTCAGAATTTTCATTCCTTAAAACCTGAAAGCTACCATTGCTATTACTGATATCAATTGACTTAACATTTTCACCAGTATATTCAGCATTGCTCCCTATCTTTTCCACCCATTCAGATATCAATGTTTTATCCAAAGCTACAACTGAGCTTAATTCAGAGGATGAATTATCACCACTGGCTAGCTTTAGAGCAACCAATGCTCCCGACAGCACAACTAAAACTATGCTACCGATAATAAGCCCCTTGAGATTTTTATTCATCGGTTTCTTCTCCTTATATAAACAAATAATCCAATTGCGAATACAATGGATGGAATAACAACCATAACAACATTTCTTAGATTTTTAATCTGTTTTTCAGAAATTGCTATTGTCTGGCTGTTAAATTCCTTGCTCTCAACTATAATACCAGATTCTTTACCAGTCATAACATTAAGAGAATTGATAATATACTCTGAGTTATTGTAAGATTTATTCTCCATTACAGCATAGTCAAGCATTGATGCTGAACTCAAAACCATGACCTTGCTTGCAACCCTGCTATCACCAAGAGCCTTGCTCTTTTCACCAACAGCCATAACAACCTGTGCTTTTTTTTCAGCTGTTTCTGGGTCAAAGTCTACTTCTTCTGTTACAGTTGTTTCTTCAGTTGCAGCTTCCTCATCTGCTTCAGTAGTTTCATCTGCTGTTAATGAATCCTTAGCCTTCTGTGCCTCCTGCGCATATGGGTATAAGTATGATGAACTTGTTGTATTTAAAAGAACAGTTGTTGTTCTTTGGCCATTTGCTTCCCAAAGCACCTCAATTGGTCTTGCCTGAGGTGCAACAATTGGCAGATTTGTATTCACAAGTCCTTTACTATAAACATCCTCAGCTATATTTACAAGTGAGGCACCCACATTATATGTCTGCCCTATTGAGGCATCTGAAACAAGTGTTACATACTGTCTTTGTGCATCCTCAGCCTCAACAATGGTACTTCTGCCTAACTTAAATCCCCATTCTTCTATAAAGGCATCGATATTTGGAGTCAAGCCCTGATAGATATCACCGACATATAGCATATTCTTAGAATAATATCCATCATTATCTAAGAATTTTCTAATCTTATCCACCTCAGTTGTTGTCAAGTCATCCTTTGGTGCAAGCAAAACTACAATATTGAATTCATTTGTCAAATCCTGTGTTTTAAGGTCAACAACCTCATACTCATATCCATTTGAATCCATAACCCTTGCAAGAATACCTAATGAATCAAGGTTTATAGCATGTGGTTCAGCATTTATAAAAGCCACCTTTTTAGGATTAGCATTTGTTACATGCATGATAGCAGATGTCAGAATCTGCTCTGCTTGAAAACCAACAACCTCATATCTTTGAGTTGCGTAATTTGGCTCTAGAATAAACAGATTGTCAGTTGCTGTAACCCTTATCTTATCGCCGCAAGCTATTACTATATTATTTTCTTGAATCTCACCACTGTATTTATCATTGTATTTTGCGTACTCATCAGGATTCTTTTTCATATCCACATATTTAACCTTGATTTTGTCTGAGTACATAGCGTACTTTTCCAAAATCTCAGCAGCTTTTTTATAATCAGAGTTGGTTTTATAATGTGTTTCATCAGACATTACAACCAATTCAACATTACGGTCAACACCCTTTAAATACTCAATTGTCCTATCCGATATCTCATAAATTTTATTAGAGGTTAAATCCAACTTTAAAGGATACCTTTCCATTACTATGCCTACAATAACATTAATTAGTACTACTACCACAATAAATACTGCTGTAATAGCTGTTGCAAGCGTACCATATCTGAGCTTTTTCGTATCAAACTTTTTTGCTTTACCTTTGGCTATGCTTTCAGTTTTATTCTCGCTGTTCATATTCAGTTCTCCTCCTTAGCTCCAACGCCTTTTTTCATAAACCCTTACTGTTAAAAACAAGAAAATAACTACTGTACTTACATAAAATAAAACGCTGGATAAATTAAAAAGACCGCTAGTAAACTCTGCATATCTAGAATAAAAAGACAAACTCATCAATAGCTTTGCAATAAATTCTATATTTACAAGTGTTGCTGCAGAGTCAAAAAGCCATAGCAGCATTAGTGTAATAACGCCTGTAACTGCTGCAACAACCTGATTTTCTGTTAATGCAGAAATGAATGTACCTACTGAAACAAATGCTGCACCAACCAAAAACAATGCCAAGAAATTACTTAACACCATTCCCCATGCAACAGCTCCAAAATAGCTAAGTATTAATGCGTAAACAAAGAATATAGATATGCCGATTGTATAAAGTGCCAAAGCAGCAAAATACTTGCCACATACCATTGCACCAAGACTTATAGGTGCTGTTAAAAGACACTGCTCTGTTTTCTGTTTCTTTTCCTCACTGAAGAGTCGCATTGTTAATATAGGAATCAAAAAAATCAAAGCTAAAAATACTACTGTAAATACTCCAGTCATATCCGCTGTGGATGCCAATAGGCTTGTCGCCCAAAAGGAAAAACCCGAGTATACAAAAAACACTGCTAAGAAAACATAAGCAATACTTGAATTGAAATAAGCTCCTATTTCACGCCTGAATATCGCACCCATTATTTCTTACCCCCATTTTTCTTATTCTTACCCTTTGAGGAGTTTGTATCTGTTTCTTCTGGCTTTTCCTGCGTTCCTTCAGCAGATTCTGCTACCTCGTCTTCGTTTTTAGCATGCTTTGCTAAAACTCCGCTCACATCAAATCCAAATTCAACATTCTTTAAAATTTCCTCCGGTCTGCGTTCCTCTTTTTCTGTATCAGATTTTGATTTGAAATTAACACCCTCACCCATAGTAATTTTAAGGAATATATCCTCAAGTGTAAGGTCAGCAGAACGCATCATAAGAATAGGCAAGCTTTTTTCAGCAAGACATCTGTTAAGCTCTCTGCGAATATCTACGCCATCCTCTGCTTCAATTTCATATTCATAAACGCCAGGCTCACGCTCCATATCAGCCCTTGCGTATTTAACCTTGTCTATACTCTTGATTATATCAAGAATCTCCTTTTTGTCACCCTCAATCCTGACTGTTAGCCTATGGTCATTTGAAACCTTTTTAGATAAATTGTCAGCTGTATCATTTGCAACAATAGTGCCCTTATTGATAATTACAATTTTATCACATACTGCTTGTATCTCCGGCAAAATATGTGATGATAGTATAACCGTATGATTTTTTCCCAGCTTTTTTATAAGTGTACGAATTTCAATAATCTGCTTAGGGTCAAGTCCAACAGTAGGCTCATCGAGAATCAGTACGGGAGGATTACCGATAAGTGCCTGTGCAAGTCCCACACGCTGTTTATATCCCTTAGATAAATTCTTAATAATTCTATCCTTGACATCAGTTATCTTTGTAAGATTGCAAACATCGTTAATATGTGCGGTACGAGGCAACTTGCACTTTTTCAGCTCATAAATAAAATTCAGATACCCCTTTACAGTCATATCAAGATAAAGAGGTGGAATTTCAGGAAGATATCCTATAAAGGATTTTGCCTTTATAGGGTCCTCCAGAATATCAACTCCATTTATCAATGCCTGTCCTGAGGTTGATGAAATATATCCTGTAAGTATATTCATAGTTGTAGATTTACCAGCACCGTTTGGACCCAAAAAGCCGAGTATTTCGCCATCATTAACGGTAAAGCTGATATTATCTACAGCTTTTTTATCGCCATAGTGCTTCGTAAGGTTTTTAACCTCAATCATCTTTGTTTTACCTCCATTTTATAATTGCGTCTATAGAATAACCACTATCCACCAAATAGCTCATTTTTAAAACAAGCCCCATAACTGAAAATTTTAACAGCCTAATGTGATAAACTAATGATAATATTAAGATAGTTTTGAAATACCAGTTTTAATCCTGCTGATTGCGTCATCCTTCCCTAAAATAGCACAAAGTTCGATACCACCGCCGGGAGTAAATTGTTTACCAGAAAGTGCTGTTCTTATTGGCCATAGAATATATCCGTTCTTAACCTCTTTCTTTGCAATTACATCAAACAATGCTACATGAATTGAATCAACGGTCCAATCGTTTAGTTCCTCAAGCACAGGAAGAATAGACTTTAGTGCGTCGAGGGAGGTTTCCTCATTAGTTTTCATTTTCTTATGACAATATAGTGCTGTATCATATTCAGGCAGCTTGTCTATGAAGTCAACCTGTTCTGGAATATCTGTAAACAACTCTGTTCTTGGCTGTAAAACTGAACACAAAACCTTAAAGTCAATATCCTCACGCTTTACAGTCTGTCTGATATATGGCATTGCTTTCTCAATAAAGTCGTCTAAAGGCATTCTTCTGATATACTCACCATTAATTGCTTTCAGCTTTATAGGGTCAAAAATTGCAGGTGACTTTGAAATGCCCTTTATATCAAACTCCTCAATCAACTCATCCAATGTAAATATTTCCTGTTCACCCTTTGGTGCCCAGCCTAGAAGAGCAATAAAGTTTACAACAGCCTCTGTCAGATAACCCTTAGCAAGCAAATCCTCAAATGACGCATCACCATTTCTCTTTGAAAGCTTTGTTGTCTGGTCCTTCATAACAGGTGAGCAGTGAACATATACGGGCACATCCCACCCGAATGCTTTATACAATAAATTGTATTTAGGTGTAGAGGAAAGATACTCATTCCCTCTCACAACATGAGTTATACCCATTGTGTGGTCATCAACAACATTTGCAAAATTATAGGTTGGCATGCCATCTGTTTTTATAAGAATCTGATCATCAAGCGTGTTGTTTTCAACTGTAATATCTCCATAAATCTCGTCATGGAATGTAGTAGTACCCTCCAAAGGCATTTTCTGACGAATTACATATGGAACACCGCTTTTTAGTTTTTCTTGTATCTCCTCCTCTGAAAGATTGCGACAATGCCTGTCATACATTGGTGCAATATGTGAAGCCTCTTGAATTTTCCTTACCTCTTCAAGACGCTCCTTATCGCAAAAGCAGTAATATGCATCTCCACTTTCAACTAGTTTTAACGCATACTCCTTGAACATACCCATTCTCTCTGACTGAATATAAGGTCCGACAGGACCGCCGATATCCGGACCCTCATCCCATTTTAGACCAGCCTTTTTCAATGTATCATAAATAACATCAATCGCACCGTCAACATATCTTTCACGGTCCGTATCCTCTATACGCAAAATGAAATCGCCCTTGTTCTTTTTGGCGATTAAATAAGTGTAAAGCGCAGTCCTTAAATTTCCAATATGCATATACCCTGTTGGACTTGGTGCAAATCTGGTTCTAACTCTTTTAATCATACTTAAATAAGTCCTCCCAAACATTATCTCTTATATATTTTTTCGCCATTTCAATATCAATTGCTATACGTTTTTTCAATTCCTCAATTGAGTTAAATCTGTGCTCTCCCCTAATAAAATTGAGAAACTCCACCTTGATAACCTTACCATAAATATCACCGTCATACCCGAATATATGAGTTTCTGCAAGTGGCTCCGTTCTCTTTTGCACAGTGGGCTTGACACCTACATTGGTAATGGATGCATACTTTTGTCCGTCCAATGTGGTAATAGTCACATATACACCAAAGTGAGGAATAAGCTGTCTTTCATCAAAATATTGGTTCAGAGTAGGAAAATCTATACTCCTTCCAATTTTATTTCCATGTGAAACAACCTGCTCTAGGAAATAATTCATGCCAAGCATTTTATTTGCAGCCTCTACTTCACCAATTTTTATGCACTCACGAATCAATGCTGATGAAATAATTTTATCCTCATAGGACACTTTTGGTATTCCCTCAACCTTAAAGCCATATTTTTCACCTAAATAACACAGCTCCTCAAAGCCATATACTCCACCCTTACCAAAATGAAAATTATGTCCACAAGCAACCTTTTTTGCTCTTAGTTTATTTTTCAACACTTCCCTTGCAAAATCCTCTGCCGACATATTTTTCATTTCGCCAAATCTAGGTGAACACACATATTCTACGCCAAGCTGTTCAAAAATATCCAGCTTTACCCTGTTGCTAAATATATAAAACAGTTCTCTGTCATGCTTCTGAACCATTGACCCAACGCTAAATGTAAATACAGTAGGTACAAGCCCTTCCTCCTTACTTTTTACAACACTATTTATAACAGCTCTATGTCCCAGGTGCACACCATCAAACATTCCAAGTGCAATTGCACTGTCAAAGGGCATCCCCTCACCCTTGCCAAGTACTTTCACTCAGGGATTCACCCCCTAAAATCTATATAAAGAAATTTTTTTCTACCTTTAATTCATTCTTATCAAAAACAGCCAAAGCAGTGCCTATAAACTGCCTGTCATAGCCATAAACTGCATATCTGTCAGCCTTGTCCACTCCATTCAACCTTGTTAAATCAAGCCTAACCCCGTTCTTATAAAGCCTTGTCTGGTTCTTGTCCAGATATAATTTAGGCAAATGCTCAAACACCTTTTCTATAGGAAGTATAAATTCTTCAAGCCTGTTTTCATCGGACAATGACTTAACCTCATCAAGCGTCAAAGCGCCATCGAGCGTAAAGCCATTTGAGGACAGTCTTACAAGCCCTGTCATAATGCCGCCACAACCTAGTTTCTGTCCAATATCATGTATAATGGTCCTCACATATGTTCCCTTTGAGCATTCTATAAAAAGCCTGCCCGTTCTGTTTGCATTGTCATATTCCCTTAGCTCAAGCTTGTCTATCTGAATTTTTCGTGATTTCCTTTCAATTTCAATTCCCTTCCTTGCCAGCTCATAAAGTCGCTTTCCGTTCACTGAAACTGCTGAAAACATGGGCGGAATCTGCTCAATTTCACCTATAAAATCACACATCACTTTGATAAATTCATCATGGCTGACTGCAATTTCACTGGTTGACAAAACCTCTCCAGTACTATCCTGAGTATCCGTAGTACAGCCTAGCTTAAAATCGGCAAGATAGCTTTTATCATTATCGGACAACATATCACAAGCCTTTGTAGCGTTCCCAAGAAAAACAGGCAAAACTCCCGTTGCCATAGGGTCAAGCGTTCCAGAATGTCCAATCCTTTTCATTTTGAGAATACCTCTTAGCTTAGCAATCACATCAAAGGAGGTAAATCCCTCAGGCTTATTTATGCATATTATTCCATTCATGTAGCCTTTTCCATACCCTTAGCCACAGCATCAATAATAAGCCTTTTTGCCTCCTCAAGAGGTGCTTTTATCAGACAGCCAGCAGCCTTTACATGGCCTCCTCCGCCAAGCGATTTGCATATTTCAGATACATTGACATCATTGGCAGAACGCATTGAAACCTTATAAACATTAGGCTCCCTTTCCTTCATTGTAACGCCGACCTCAACACCCTCAACCTGCATTGCAACAGCAGTAACTCCTTCAAGCTCAGAGCCTTCAATATCAATTGTGTCAAGAAACTCTTTGGTAATGCAAACCAATGTGCAGCGATTATCCAAATATGTTTCCATAGTCCTCATAAGCTCTGCCTCAAGCTTAATTCTACCCTCACTTTTTATATCGAACAAAATTCGATTTAACGCAGAATATTTCAGCTTATGCTCATTCATCAATGCCGCTGCGATTTCATGCGCCCTTGCCGAAGTGTTTTCATACTTAAAGCAACCCGTATCTGTAGCAATTCCTGTATAGATGCATTTAGCCATATTTTCAGTAATTTTTAAGCCCATGCGTGTAATCAGCTCATACATAACCTCACAGGTCGCTGATGCATAGGAACAAAGCAAAGTATATTTTGCATAGCCAGTATTGGATACATGATGGTCTATACATAAATCCACTTTATCTCCATATAACTCTGCAAGATCGCCCAAAAGCTTTTCATCAGCCACATCAACGGCAAAAATTCTTTTAGGATTAAAATCCTCTTCAACATAATCCTCATACATATACTCATATCTTTCAGGAAAATCGTCTGGGCAGATAACCTTTGCCCGCTTGCCAATGGCTTTTAACATATAATATAGGCTAAATCCAGCACCAATAGTATCTCCATCTGGACTTTGGTGAGTAATTATATAAATATCATCACTGTTTTTGATAATATCTATTGCATCCAAGTATTCAATCTGCATTTACGTCCTCCATACATTAAATAATGGAAACCCAAGTCATTCTTTTTCTATTTCCTTTAAAATTTTATCTATCTCTGAGCTGTATTCTATTGAATTGTCAGCGATGAAATGAAATTCAGGGCTTTTTCTCATATTAAGTCTGGTAAATATTTCTCTTTTAATATAACCAGCAGCACTTTGTAGCCCCTTTACAGACTCAACTGCCTTTTCCATTCCATTAAGGCTTGAAACATACACCTTACAATGTGACAAATCATTTGAAAGCTCAACCTTAACAATAGAAATCATCTCTGAAATTCTTGGGTCTTTCAAATCTCTTATAATAGCGGAAAGCTCTCTTTTTATATCCTCCGCTAATCGTCCTACTCTGAACTTAGACATATCCGTTTCTCCCTTCTTTATACTAAATATTACATTTAGTATATTAATCCTTATACTCTTCTATTATATATGCTTCGTAAATATCGCCTTCCTTAACATCGCTAAATTTTTCAAGGCTTATTCCACATTCATATCCCTGTGCAACTTCCTTTACATCATCTTTAAAGCGTTTTAAGCTAGCTATCTTATCTTCAGCAACAACAATACCGTCACGCACTACTCTGATTTCACAATTTCTATTAACTTTTCCATCGAGCACATAACATCCAGAAACCATGCCAACATTTGAAATCTTATAGACCTGTCTAACCTCAATTCTACCAAGATTAACTTCCCTAAACTTAGGAGCAAGCATACCCTTCATAGCGGTTGTTACTTCCTCTATCGCATCATAGATAATTCTGTAAAGACGAATATCAACACCTGCTAATGCCGCATTTTCCGCTGCAATAGGGTCAGGTCTTACATTGAATCCGACAATAACCGCATTCGATGCATTAGCAAGCATAACATCGCTTTCGGATACTGCACCAACACCACCATGAATAACTCTAACTCTTACCTCTTCATTTGAGAGCTTCTCAAGTGATTGCTTAACAGCTTCAACAGAGCCTTGAACATCAGCCTTAACTATGATAGGCAACTCCTTGATTTCACCCTGTTCAATCTGGCTGAACAAATTATCAAGTGTAACCTTCTGATAAGTACTGAACTGTTCTTCCTTAGCCATATGACGCCTTTGGTCAACAAGCTCTCTTGCAAGCTTTTCGTCCTCAACCACATTGAAAATATCGCCCGCACTTGGTACTTCATCAAGACCTGTAATCTCAACTGGAACAGATGGTCCTGCCTCTTTAACAACATCCCCCTTATGGTTTGTCATAACACGCACTCTTCCAACAGCAGTTCCAGCAATTATAATATCTCCCTTATGAAGCGTACCATTCTGTACTAAAACAGTAGCACTCGGACCTCTACCCTTATCTAGCCTTGCCTCAATAACAGTACCCTTTGCCTTTCTGTCTGGATTGGCCTTTAACTCCTGCATTTCAGCAACAAGCAGAATATTCTCAAGTAAATCATCAATACCATAGCCTGTTTTCGCAGATACAGGAACGCAGATAGTATCTCCGCCCCATTCCTCTATTACAAGCCCATGCTCAGTAAGCTCCTGCTTAATTCTATCAGGATTAGCTGTTTCCTTATCCATCTTATTTATTGCTACAATTATAGCTACATTAGCAGCCTTTGCATGGTTAATAGCCTCAACTGTCTGTGGCATAATTCCATCATCAGCGGCAACAACAAGTATTGCTATATCTGTAATGGACGCTCCTCTTGCTCTCATTGATGTAAACGCCTCATGTCCTGGAGTATCGAGAAATGTTATGTTCTTGCCATGAGCCGAAACTTTGTATGCACCTATATGCTGTGTTATTCCTCCAGCCTCAGATGCAGTTACAGTTGCATTTCTTATTCTGTCAAGCAATGATGTTTTACCATGATCAACATGCCCCATTACAACAACAACGGGGTCTCTTTCAACCAAGTCAGCTGGGTCATCCTCTTCCTCATTGATTAGACGCTCTTCAATTGTAACAATAACTTCCTTTTCAACCTTTGCACCCAGTTCCTCTGCAACAAGACTTGCTGTATCGAAATCAATTTCCTGGGTAATTGTTGCCATAACATCAAGGCCCATAAGTTGCTTAATTACCTGTGCAGCCGTTACCTTTAATCTTGTAGCAAGTTCCCCAACTGTAATCAAATCAGGAATTTTAACCCTAAGCTGCTGCTTTCTTGCACGCTCAAGCTCCAATCGGCGAAGCATTTCAGCCTCTGTTTCCTTTTTGTTATGCTTCTTTTTCCTTTGGGCAGACCTCTGACTAATCTTCTGCTTATTGGAGTAGTTATCCTTGCCTCGTCCTGACTCTGTATGTGTTGCTATTGCCTCATAGCGCTCATTGTATTTATCAAGCTCAACATATGTTCCTCTTGTATCAACGGTTCTTGAATTTCTGATAACGGACTCACCAGCAAGATTTGCATTGAGCTTAGTTTTAACCTTTGGAGTTGAGGACTTTGCTCTTGCATTCTCCGACTTCTTCTTATTGCCAGCAGCATTATCCTCATTTTCCTTTTGTTTGACATCCTCATATTTTGTAACGTCATTAGTCTTATTCTCTTTTTTAATTTTTTGTACTTCTTCAGTTTTATTTGCTACAACCATTGGCTCTTCCTTTTTCTGCTCCTTCTTTGCAGTTTCTTTAGCCGGCTTTGCCGACTTTGCCTTTGCCTTTTCATCAGTTTTTGCTACTACTTTTTCTTTTGCCTCTTCTGTATCCATATCCTTTGCTTCTGTTTTTTTCTTTTCCTTTTCTGTATCCTTTGCTGTTGCTTTTCCCTTTGATTTCTCAGTAGCCTTTTGTTCAGATTTATCTTTTGCTTTTTCAACAGCCTTTACAGCTTTTTTACTTTCAGCCACAGCTTCCTTCTTCTCATTTTCTTCTTTTTTATAATTTCTTGTTGCAAAATACTCATCAAAGCTCGAAACCTGATTTTCCTGACTATACTTTTCCAATATATAATCCAGCTCATCTTTAGTTAATGTTGTTGCAGGCTTCCTTTTGGTTTCATCATATTCATATAAAATATCAATAAGCTCTTGATTTTCGACATTTAAATCCTTAGACAGCTCACTTATCTTCACTTTTATTGCCATAAGCTAAACCCCCGATATCTAAAATTATCTATAATAAACGCAAGTCAGACCATAAACTCAAATCAGACTTACTGTAATCTAGGTTATGGATTTTCTGTATCCTCAAGGCTTAACTCAACGATACGATTAATAAATCCCTTATCATTAACAGCCATAATTGCTATTTTCTTTTTATTTTTAAAGGCACCGACAAATATATCCATATCACAATTAAGTTTAATTATCTGTATGTTCCTTTTAGAGCAGTAATATTTAGCTTCCTTTAAGGTTTTAGGTGATATATCCCTTGTAACAAGCACACTTTCAGCTTTTCCAGCTAGCACCGCTTCCTTCACAGCATCAAAACCCAAAATCAGCTTCCCTGCTTTCCTGCAGATAGTCAAAAGATTCAGTATCTTATTCTGATAATTCATTTTCCATCGCCTCGTAAACCTCATCACTTATCATACAAGAAAATGCCCTTTCAAAGCGTCTTGCCTTCCTTGCCTGAACCAGACATTCTATATTCTTGCAGATATATGCACCTCTGCCCGGCTTCTTGCCTACAAAATCAAGTGATATATCTCCCTCAGGCGACCTTACTACTCTTATCATTTCCCGTTTTGGCTTCATTTCATTACAGCCACAGCACATACGCATAGGTATCTTTTTCTTTCGCATAACAACCTCCCGTTGTACTTATATTTCTTCGGCTGTTTCCTGTATAGTCTCTTCAGCAGGCTTATCAATAATTTCAACCTCAGGCTTAATATCAATCTTATACCCAGTAAGCTTTGCTGCAAGCTTTGCATTCTGTCCTCTGTTTCCAATAGCCAATGAAAGTTGACTATTAGGTACGATAACTGTGCATGTTCTCATTTCCTCATCTGTTATCTCAACACTGGTAACCTCAGCAGGTGCAAGTGCCTTTGCAATGAAAACAGCTGGGTCCTCGCTATAATTAATTATATCAATTTTTTCTCCATTAAGTTCATCAACAATGGCTGATATTCTTGAACGCTTAGGACCTATGCAGGCACCAACCGCATCAACATTTTCATTCCTAGACCATACCGCAACCTTAGTTCTTGAGCCTGCCTCCCTTGAAATTGCCTTTATCTCAACTGTTCCATCGTATATTTCAGGAATTTCCATTTCAAACAGGCGTTTTACCAAATCCTTATGTGTCCTTGAAATCTTTACAATAGGCTTTTTTTGCTTATTCACAATGCCTGTAACATAAACCTTTATTTTCTGTCCTTCCTTTAAAATCTCTCCAGGAATCTGTTCATTTCTAAATAGGTAAAGCTCTGTTTTCTCATGCTCAACAGTAACAGTTCCAGCATTTGGCTCAACCTGTGTTACAACTACTGATATACATTCATTCTCCTTGCTCTGGAATTGGTTAAGCAGATTCTCTCTGCTTATCTCCCTCAAATCGCCCTTAATCGACTGCTTTGCTGATTGTGCAGCTGTTCGTCCAAACTGTGCTGTATCAAGCTTTACCTCAACAAATCCGCCCACAACAGCATATGGGTCAATAGTTTTTGCCTCATCTATATTTATTTCACTTTCATCAATCGGCATATCCTCAACAACTTCTTTTATTAAGCTCATTTCAAAAGTTCTTGTTTCAGGGTCAATGTTTATATTATATCTTTCACAATAAGGATATGCCTTTTTTATAGCTTTTGTCAGTGCCGATTTAACCTTTTCAATTAAAACATCAACACTCACTCCATTCTCCTTGCTCAACAACTCAAGTGCATCAAAAAAACCATTATTCATTTTCGTTAATTCCTCCAATATTCTGTGTTCTGCACAAGATAATTATTATACATAATCTTCATAAAGTCTTACAAAGGCTATATCATCAAGAGCTATTTCAGCTTCTCCGTCATCTGTTAAAACAGTAATCGAATTTTTATTTAATGCCTTAAGCTCGCAAGTCAGTTCCTTTTCCTCGTTAACGCTGTGAATTAGCCTCACCTGCACCTCAGCACCAATATAGGCTTCAAAATGTTCCTCCTTCAACAGCTTTCTCCCCAAACCAGCAGAACCGACCTCGAGTACATAGCTTTGGGGAATAGGGTCCTTCTCATCAAGCAGCTTATCAAGTGGTCTGGTCATGGCTTCACAATCCTCAATCGAAACGCCATCATCTTTCTCAATAAACACCCTCAGATACCACATAGCGCCTTCCTTTTCAAAGCAAACATCCCAAATTTGTACTCCGATTTCATCAGCGATAGGCTTAGCCATATCATAAACCAACTGCTCGGTATTACCAAACTTCTTTAATTTCATATACTCGCTCCATTCACGATAATACATTTACAGAACCAATATCAGGTTCTATATACAAAAGAAAGACCGGAAAATTCCAGTCTTTCAGCTTAAACTATCATACTATTACAAATTATATCACAATCAATAACAAAAATCAAGTGTTTAAACAAAAAAGTTGAAAAGATATTTCAAAACATACCCATTAAATTTTCAAGCTATTCCATAGCTCTTGCATTTGCAAGCATCAGCTTTATTCGATTCTCCTGATTAACCTTTGTTGCACCCGGATCATAATCTATCGCAACAATATTTGCATCAGGATAAGCATTTTTTATCTCCCTTGACATTCCCTTCGCAACAATATGATTAGGTAAGCATCCAAAAGGCTGGGCACAGATAATATTTTTTGTTCCCGTTTCAGCAAGTACAGCCATTCCTGCTGTTATAAGCCATCCCTCACCCATGCTTACACCCTGATGTATAAACCTGTCAGCTGCACGCCTGAGGTGCTCAAAATCATGCATCGGTTCGAATACACCATGTGCCTTAATTGTTTTTATCAGCTTTTTTTGCTCTGAATATATTAAATCATACCCAATTTTATATAAAATACTATTCTTGTTCACATATCCGTATAATTTGCTGTTAACTACTGCTGTTATTGCACAATATAACACAAATTCTAGCAATGGGGGAACAACTGGTTCACAGCCCTCTGAAATCAAGAACTCCTCAAGATGATTATTTGCAAGGGGTGAATATTTAACATAAATTTCACCGACAATTCCCACCTTAATCTTTTTCTCACTGCTTCTTTCGATTTTAGCGAAATCATCAAGTATTTCCTTATATGTCTTTGTTGATGCTAAAGTAAATCTTTCCTCAAACTGCCTGCCTAGTTTATTCTGCCATTTCTTTAGCACTTCATCGGTCTTATTTTTTACAAGCTCATAAGGTTTGCACTGGTTATAGAGGAGCATAAGCAAATCACCATAAAGAACTGCTTTTAGTAGTTGAACAAACATTGGTGGAGTTATTTCGAAGCTGCCCTCTTTTTCTAATCCGCTGAAGTTAAGCGAAATAACGGGTACTTGTGGAAACTGAGTTTTCAGCGCTTTTCGCAAAAGGTGAATATAGTTTGAGGCTCTGCATCCACCACCTGTTTGAGTCAGCATGAGTGCTGTTGTATCGGGGTTATACCTGCCACTTTTGAGAGCTTCCATGAATTGTCCTATTACAAGGAGGGCGGGGTAGCAGGTATCGTTATGGACATTTTTCAAGCCCTCATCAACTACTGCTCGACTGGAGGTTTGAAGGAGTTCGAATTTGTACCCCTTTTGTCTGAATATGCTGATGATAAGGTTGAAGTGGATTGGCAGCATATCTGGAACGAGGATTGTATGTGTTTTTTTCATTTCTGGAGTAAAGATTGGATAATCCCTCAAAGTTCTAATTCCTTTCTATTAAATCTATTAAAATGTTTTTATTCACATAGGTTTTTGTTAATTTCTTTACCTTACTATCTACTATTTTGTTTTTTCTTTCACATCGGTTCCCTTGCTAACAATGACGCTCTATCTCCACAAGACAATTGAGCTATTCCATTGCAGCAATTAAGCTCCTTAGCCTTATCTTCGCCGCACCTAAATTGCTTATCTCATCTATCTTCAACTGAGTATATAGCTTTCCAGCACCCTCAAGAATCGAACGAACCTCATCAGAAGTAATCGCGTCTATACCACACCCAAATGACACAAGCTGCACAAGTTGCATATCAAGCTGCGTAAGAACATACTGAGCTGCCTTATATAACCTCGCATGATATGTCCACTGATTAAGCACATGCAATTTCGGTACCTTACCCAAATGCGAAATACTATCCTCAGTCACTACAGCCATGCCCAGACTAGTTATTAGCTTGTGGATACCATGATTTATCTCAGGGTCAATATGATAAGGCCTTCCAGCAAGTACTATTATCTTCTTGCCCTTTTCCCTAGCCTCATTAATAATTCTCTGGCCCTCTGCCACAACACCCTGATAATAATCATCCCTAGCCTTAAATCCACTCTCTAGTGCGTTTTCTATATCCTTCTTATTAACATTATACCTTGTCAAAACATTTTTCATTACATTCACGACATGATTTTTCCTGTTTAAATCTAAATAAGGGTGAATGAAATTATTATCGTTAAGCCTTAAATTATTAGCCTTTAACAGCTCAGGATAATATGCAACAACAGGACAGTTATAGTGATTATCACTTATTTCCTCATCAATATTATAGCTTGCACATGGATAAAATATAAAGTCAACTCCCTTTTCAAGAAGACTCTCAATATGCCCATGTGCGAGCTTTGCAGGATAACATACAGTATCCGATGGAATAGTATGCTGTCCCTTAAAATATGTGTTCCTCGTGCTTTCCTCGGAAATAATAACCTCAAAGCTCAAATCAGTGAAAAACCTATGCCATAAAGGCAACTGCTCATAATAATGCAATACTAGAGGCAAGCCTACCTTTGCAACAGGATTTTTAGGTTTTTCTGAAACAATTTCCAACAGCTTTTTGTATTTATAATCGTAAAGGTCAAGATTTTCATCGTTCTTCTTTAATCCAGCACCCTTTTCACAACGATTTCCGGAAATAAACTTCCTACCACCGTTGAAGGTAATGATATTGATACTACAATTGCCTGTACAGCCCCTGCATTGTGAATTTTTTGAGGCATATGAAAAGGTTTCAAGTTCCTCTTGACTTATAAGAGTTGTTTTCTTTATAACATTTTGTTTAACCTTTTCCTTTGCATAAAGCGCAGCACCAAATGCACCCATAAGCCCGGAAATAGCAGGACGAATAACATTCCTGCCTAACTCCATTTCAAATGCACGCAAAACGGCATCGTTAAGGAAGGTGCCACCCTGAACAACAATGTTTTTGCCAAGCTCTTCAACCGACTTTGCACGAATAACCTTATAAACCGCATTTTTTATGATAGATGATGATAAACCAGCTGAAATATCCTCAACTGACGCACCATCCTTTTGAGCCTGCTTAACACTGCTGTTCATGAAAACAGTACAGCGTGAGCCTAAATCAACAGGATTTTCAGCAAAAAGTCCAAGCTTTGCAAACTCATCAATATCATAGCCAAGTGCAACAGCAAATGTCTGAATAAACGAACCGCAGCCCGATGAGCATGCCTCATTAAGCATAATGCTGTCTATAACGCCATTTTTAATCTTAAAGCATTTAATATCCTGTCCACCGATATCAATGATAAAATCAACATCAGGACAGAAGAAGGACGCTGCCTTAAAATGAGCAACAGTTTCAACAACACCTATATCCACTGATAGCCCAGCCTTTAAAAGCTCCTCACCATAGCCTGTAACAGCAGAGCCCCTTATTATCAGCCTATCATTTTTAAGACTGTATATTTCCTTCAGTTTTTTAACAACCATATCTAGTGGCTGTCCCTTATTTGATGAGTAATGCTGATATAGCAGCTCACCCGAATCATTAATCAGCACCATTTTTGTAGTGGTAGAGCCAGCGTCTATTCCAAGATAAGCGTTACCCTCATATGTTCTAATATCCGCATATTTAAGGTCACTCTTGCTATGTCTTGCAATAAACTCCTCGTACTCCTCATGGCTTCTGAAAAGCCTTTCGCCCGTTACTATCCTGTCGGTAGCAGTAGCATTTTCAACCTTGCTTATAACTTCATCTATATTAAATATATCATCACTTTTTTCAGCAAATAATGCACTTCCATAAGCCATAAAAACAGATGCCTGTTCAGGGAATATCGCATTCCCGCCATCAAGCCTCAATGTATCAATGAAGGCTTTGCGAAGTCCCTGCAGGAAGAATAACGGTCCTCCCAAGAACAGAACCTTTCCCTCAATGGTTCTGCCCTGAGCAAGTCCTGAAACAGTCTGGTCAACAACTGCTTGAAAAATGCTTGCAGCAATATCCTCATGCTTTGCACCCTGATTAAGCAGGGGCTGTATATCGGATTTAGCAAACACTCCACATCGTGAGGCAATTGGATAAACCTTTTCTGCTTTTAATGAGAACTTATCAAGCTCACTTGCTGTAACACCTAAAAGCGTTGCCATCTGGTCAATAAACGCACCCGTACCACCGGCACAGGAACCGTTCATACGCTGTTCTACGCCACCTGTAAGAAAAATAATCTTAGCGTCCTCTCCACCAAGCTCGATAACCACGTCAGCATCTGGATATGCCTCCTTTACAGCTATGAACGCCGAATGAACCTCCTGTACAAAAGGTAAGCCCGCACCCTCAGCAAGACCAAGCCCAGCAGAACCCGTAACAGCAAGATGGAATTTTACATTCTTATATTCATCAGCTATAATCTCAAGCTGATTTTTAACCGTTTCCTTTACCTTTGAAAAATGTCTTTCATATTTTGAATAAATTATCTTTTTATTTTCATCTATTATCACTGATTTCACAGTGGTTGAGCCAACATCAATGCCCAAAGAGTATATCTTGTTTTCCATTAGACCTCCTTAAAATACAGGTAAATTCCCCTTATTACTATCTATATTTTGTCTATTTCTTTATCTTTAATGATGTCAAAAGCTCCCTGTCAGAATCATTTTCCATAATAACAAGGAGTTTATCCCCACTTTTTAAAATCGAATGTCCTCGTGGTATTATTGTATGCTCTCCTCTTGTAATTAGCACAATATTTATCAAAGTATTAAATTTAATATCCTTTAGCATTATTCCGTCAAGAGCATAATTTTCAGGAATTTGTACCTCGGATATACAAATTTCCCCATTATTCAGGGTAAGCAATTGCTTTATTCTTGATGTAATAACTTCTCTTTCTATCAGCATTGCTATATTATATATATTATTTATAACATGGTCTACTCCTAATTTTTTCATGGCAATTGCATTTTTAGGGTTATTTGCCTTTGCAATTACTTTCTTAACCTTAAAAATCCTTTTTGCAAGCTGACAGCAGATAAGATTATCTTCATCCTTGCCTGTAACTGATACTATAACATCCGCCTTGCCTGCACCTGCACTTTTCAATGTTTCTGGCTGAGTTCCATCACCTAGAACAACTGTAATATCAAACTTATTAGCAAGATCTTCGCATAATTTCCTATTAATTTCAACTAAAGTCGGCTCATGCCCATGCTCAATAAGCACCTTTGTCAAATAATAGCCAACTCTCCCTCCACCAACTATAATAACCTTCATTATAATACCTTTCTAAAATTTTATATATCACTAATCAATTACGCTGGAAAAAATAAGCTTATCACCCTTCTGTATCTCCGGATTGGACAGACCTACAAGAATCAGCCTGCCGTCCCGCTCTATTGCATACAGTATCTCATTTTCCTTTAATTCTATATTGCTCACTCTCTCGCCAATATACTCCTTTGGAGTCTCCATTGAATTAAATGTAACCATATGCGAGACAAGCATCAAATTCCTTATGGTATCGCTCTCAAACAAAGCTGCTTTGAGGGCTGCTATTGTTATATTAGTCGGACATATTGTTTTAAAGCCAAAATGCGAATATATTTCACCCCTGCTTGGATCAAAAATTCTTATAAGAACTCTAGGTACCTTGAAAAATTCCTTTGCAAGCTGTGCAACCATAATATTTACATTATCCTCTTCCGTAAGTGCAAGCACAACATCTGCATTTTCAATCCCTGCATGTTTCAAAACATCTTGGTCAATTGGCACGCCACTTATTGTGAAACCGCCAAAATCATCGGAGAAGACATTAAACTTTTCTTCATCCTTATCAACAACCGAAACATCATGCCCCTCACTATCCAATAATGCTGCAAGTTCCGAACCCACTTTGCCACAACCCACAATAAGAATATTCATTTTATCCTCCATAAGAATAAATATAAATGTGATTAAGCATATAATCAATACTATTATACTACTATTATTCAAAAAAGAAAAGCATTATTATAATATTTTTCATATAAAGCAATACCCATATAATGGTTTTTAGGATGAGCTTCATCAAAAACGAAACTCATCCTAAATTCATTACTAATAAGTTTTACAAAGATTGACTCCAATCGGAAACTAAATATTTGGTACTCCCGGCGGGAATCGAACCCACATCGGTCCCTTAGGAGAAGCCCCCGGAGAGGATTTTTGACTCCCTCCAAATCCCTGAAAAGCCTTGATTTTACTGGCTTTTCCGAGATTTCGGTGTTAAT
>JAAYPV010000071.1 GCA_012519635.1 Clostridiales bacterium | reverse complement strand
ATAGTAGCAGGTGGTTTTGTAGTTATATCATAAACAATTCTGTTAATTCCCTTGACCTCATTAACAATCCTTGCAGAAGTATTTTCGAGAACATCGTAAGGAATTTTTGCAAAATCAGCTGTCATAAAGTCAGTTGTAGTAACGGCCCTTAATGCAAGGGTGTAGTCATAGGTTCTTTCGTCGCCCATAACACCAACAGAACGCATATCTGTAAGCACAGCAAAGTATTGATTAATTTGTCTATCAAGTCCTGCTTTAGCGATTTCTTCTCTGAAGATATAATCAGCATCTCTTAGAATGTCCAATTTTTCTTCAGTAAGCTCACCGATTACTCTTACAGCAAGTCCGGGTCCAGGAAATGGTTGACGCCAAACAAGCACATCTGAAAGGCCAAGCTCAGTACCAAGACGACGCACTTCATCTTTAAAGAGCATACGAAGTGGTTCAATAATTTCCTTGAAATCTACATAGTCTGGAAGTCCTCCAACATTGTGGTGGGATTTTATAACAGCAGCATCGCCCTCGCCACTTTCGATGACATCGGGGTAGATTGTTCCTTGAACAAGAAAGTCGACCTTACCGATTTTCTTAGCCTCCTGTTCAAAAACACGAATGAACTCTTCGCCAATAATCTTACGCTTTTTTTCAGGGTCGGTAACGCCTTGTATTTTACCCATGAACTGAGCTTTGGCATCAACCCTGATAAAATTAATATCCCAGTCAGCAAAAGCCTTTTCAACTTCATCGCCCTCATTTTTACGCATAAAGCCATGATCAACGAAGATACAGGTAAGCTGATTTCCGACAGCCTTTGAAAGCAATGCAGCCGAAACAGAGCTGTCAACTCCACCCGATAGAGCAAGCAAAACTTTACCGTTTCCAACCTTTTGGCGGATTTCCTTTATTGCGGTATTGGCATAATCAGCCATAGACCAGTCGCCAGTAAATTTGCAAGCCTTATATAAGAAGTTATGCAGCATTTTAACGCCATCAACAGTATGATTTACCTCTGGATGAAATTGCATTCCATATAGATTTTTGCTGGTATTTTCAATAGCTGCATAAGGGCAGGAGGCTGTACTTGCAGTAGCAACAAAGCCTTCGGGAATTTCAGAAACATAGTCAGTATGGCTCATCCAGGATATATTGCTTTCACTCAATCCGCTGAAAAGAACGCTGTCTGTATTATAGCTTGTCTGACTTTTTCCGTATTCAGGCGTTGTTGCAATCGCAACCTTGCCACCAAGCATTTGTGCCATTAGCTGATAACCATAGCAGATACCTAAAACAGGGATACCAAGCTCAAATATTTCTTTATCTATTTGGGGAGAATTTTCAGCATAAACGCTGTTAGGACCTCCGGTAAAGATTATTCCAGCAGGCTTTAGCTTCTTTATTTTTTCTATTGGTGTTTTATAGCTGAACACCTCACAGTAAACACCACATTCACGAACTCGTCGTGCTATAAGCTGGTTATATTGCCCACCGAAATCAAGAATCATACAAAGCTGATGTGACATAAATAAAGCTCCAATCTAAATTAAAAGTTTAATTGCCAATTTTTCTGTTTTACGAAAAAAGGCATAATAATTATAACATTTTTTATCGAAAAAAAGCAATAGGACTGAAAAAATTATTGAACCTTTGAATCACCCCTGGTGGTAATAATTTCAAAACCAGCGGAAACCACACGCCTTTCTAGGCAGGCACGACATTCAGCAGCCTCATCACCTGTACAAATTTTGTTATCGTATAATGCATAGTGTTTTCGGTAGCGTGTAGGGGAGAGGTTAGGCATAACAACATTTGCGCCAGCCTTCAGTCCCAATTCTCTGCCTTGATGATTGATAGTGCCTAAGGCAGTGGTAGATGGGAGCAAAACATATGGCAGTAAAAGCCTCGTAAGGGCAACCATAACAAGTGTATCACGCAGACTTCCTTGTTCAAAGTCCTTAAAAGGGGTGTCCTTATGAGGAATAAAGGGTCCGATTCCAACCATATGTGGATTAAACTCCTTTAAAAACAGCAAATCCTCTGCAAGGTTTTCGACTGTCTGATAGGGCGAACCAACCATGAAGCCTGCACCAACCTGAAAGCCGATTTCTCTTAGCTCCCAAAGGCAATCGATACGGGTTTTAAGACTCATGCCCTCTGGGTGCAGCTTTAAATAATGCTCAGGATTAGCTGTTTCGTGACGCAACAAATATCTGTCTGCACCAGCTTCGTGGAGCATTTTATAGCTATCGGAGCTTCTTTCGCCTAATGAGAGAGTAATTGCACAATCGGGGTGTTTTGTTTTTATTGCACTGATTATATCGCAGAGCATATCATCGGTGTAGAATAAATCCTCACCACCCTGCAGCACAAATGTACGAAAGCCAAGCTTGTATCCAGTTTCACAGCATTCAAGTATTTCCGATTTAGTCAGACGATAGCGTTCGACATTGCGGTTCTCTCCACGAATTCCACAGTAAAGGCAATTGTTCTTGCAGTGGTTTGTAAACTCAATTAAGCCACGAAGATAAACATCCTTACCGTAAATTCTTTGTCTTACCTCATTAGCCTTATCAAAAAGGTAATTATCATTTTCATGGCTTGTAATTACTTCAATAATCTCATCTTTTGTCGCATTGTTTTCTATTGCAATTTTGTCGATTAGTTCAGTGTATTTTGTAGACATAATGAAAGCCTCCATTTTCTTTAATCGGAATCATAAAAAACATGCTGCTTTTTCTCACTGTATGCATAGGTGCTCATAACCAGACCAATAGCGGTAAACATACTAAGCATAGCAGTACCACCACCGCTTAGAAATGGAAGAGGGATACCGATAACGGGCATGACAACTAAAACCATGCCAATATTCATAAAGCAGTGAGTGAATATTAATGCGAATGTACCAATACAGATATATTTGCCGAGGATATCCTTTGCAATTCGGCTGTTTGCAATTAGCTTCAGACAAATATATGTTAAAACAGCCACAACTGATAATGAGCCGACAAAACCAGTAGTTTGTCCTATATGTGCAAAAATAAAGTCGTTATGCATTTCAGGGACTGCAACATAATTTCCGCCAAAAAGTCCCTGACCTAGTAATTGTCCTGAGCTTAAGGCAGCTTTTCCTAGATCCTGTTGCCATTCCATTCCGAGCGGGTCGCTTCCAGGATTAAGCAGAATTAAAATTCTTTTCTTTTGCATACTGCTTAAAAATTGAGTCCATAAAACATATACGGCAACAGGTGATGCAATGAGTGCAGCTATGATATATTTCCAAGAGAGTCCTGCTGAAAAGAGCATACATACGAACATTGCAGCAAAGACAATAGCAGTTCCGTGATCACCCTGTGCTGAAATTAGCAGAATTGGAACAGCACCATGAATAATAAGCAAAAATAGATGCAGTGGTTTATTTATTGACTCCTGGACCTTTGACAGGTGCAGGGAAAAGGTTAATATAAAGGCGAGCTTTAGAAATTCAGATGGCTGAATTGTAGTAAAGCCAAGATTAAGCCACGCTTTATCATCTGCTCCTTCACGCTGCATACCAAGTGAGGTGAAGGTGAGTAAAACCAGAATGATACAGACGGGTGCATATAAAAACCATAGTTTTGCAAGGATATGGTAGTCAATCATAGAAAGTATCAAGCAAATGCAGATACCAAGAATTACGGCAATAAGCTGTGTTTTGTAGTAGCGTGGACCAACATTAGGTAATATATTGTTTGCGTAAATGGAATATAGGAGTACAACACTGAATCCAGCACAAAGTACAACAGGTATTAGTAGTTTTTTATCAAGTTTTTTGTAGAATCTTAAAAACCATTTTAAGACTAATTTCATATTTGCTACACTCCACTTCGGAAATAATTATTATTTTCCAATCCAGTATTTTCTGTCAAGACTTCTATATTGAACAGCCTGTGCTATATGTGGTTTCTTTATTACTTCTGTGCCATTCATATCGGCAATAGTTCTTGCAACCTTTAAAATTCTGTCATATGCTCTAGCGGAAAGCCCCATTTTATCAAAAACATCTTTAATCAGGGATAGCGCACTGTCGTCCATTGGGCAGAATTCTTGTAATTTATTGGGAGTAATTCTTGCGTTACAGGTAATTTCAGTACCTTTAAATCGTTCAGCTTGAATTTTTCTTGCAGCCTGAACTCGTTGTCTTACAACCTCAGAGCTTTCCTCCTTAGCCTTAGAGGCGATATGCTCAAATTCAACAGGTGCAACCTCTATGTGTAAATCTAACCGATCTAACAGGGGTCCACTAACCTTTGAAAGATAGCTTGAAACCTGTTTTGGATTGCAGACACATTTGCGTTTAGGATGACCGTAATATCCGCATGGACAGGGATTCATGGCAGCAATAAGCATTATAGATGCCGGATAGGTGATTGTTCCTGATACTCTTGATATAGTAACTTCTTGGTCCTCAAGAGGCTGACGCAGAATTTCAAGAGTTCTCCTATCAAATTCAGCAAGCTCATCAAGGAATAACAGTCCATTATGTGCAAGTGAAATTTCACCCGGATGGGGAATACTTCCTCCACCAGCCAATCCTGCGGCAGAAATAGTGTGATGAGGGGAACGGAATGGCCTTACTGTTATAAGAGGTGTCTCCTTATTCAAAAGCCCTGAAATAGAGTGGATATTAGTTGTAGAGATTGATTCCTCAAAGGTCATGGTGGGAAGAATCGACGGCATACGCTTTGCAAGCATGCTTTTTCCGCTTCCTGGAGAGCCGATAAGCAGAGCATTATGTCCTCCCGCAGCGGCAATCTCAAGGGCATGCTTTGCAATCGGTTGTCCTTTTACATCGGCAAAGTCAAGTTCACTATAATAGTTTGTATGAGGAACAATATATTTATCCTGCTTTTGAATTTGAGAAATCCCAGAAAGATGGTCAATTATTTCGGTAACAGTTTTGACACCGTAAACTTCTATTTCATCAACAACAGATGCCTCATAGGCATTATCATAAGGAACATAAACAGCTTTAATTCCATTTTGTTTAGCAAGCAGAACCATAGGCAGTACACCGTTGATTGCACGAACATCGCCATTAAGTGAAACCTCACCGATAAAGCTGCTGTCATCAATATTTGTGTGAATACAATCCATTGCTTTAAGTATTGCAATCAATATTGCAAGGTCATATACAGAGCCGCTTTTCTTTGTGTCGGCAGGAGCAAGATTTACGGTAATTCTTGCAACAGGCATTGCAATGCCGCATGAACGAAGGGCAGAACGGATTCGTTCACGGCTTTCCTTAACAACTAAATCGGGCAATCCCACAACATCAAAAGTTGGGGTACCCTTACTTATATCAATTTCTACATCAACATGAAAAGCATTTAAGCCAAACAGGCCTAAGCTGTTTACTTTTGCATACATTTGTTATTATGCTCCTATTATAATGTTTTGTTTTTATTGTCAAAAATTGTTTCGTATTGAGAGAAATAGTCGGAATAACCTGGCCTTAAACTCTCAAAAATATTTTCAGTATCTGATTCAGATTTATTTGAATGCACAGTATCCAAAGTTATTTCAACTGGGGCGGAAGTTTTATTTGTAACAGGCGTTTCTCTTAATTCTTTTTCAAGGCTAATAGAGTTATGGTTATACTCAGTAATTTGCCCCAAATCCTTTTTATATGTTTCAAATGTATTGTCGGTTTCGGAGGTGTTTGGTTCGGTATATTTTTTTGCTTTTTCCAGTATGCTGTTAATCTCTGTTTTGAGGTCTGGAATCTGATTATCTCCTATATCTGGCTTTTCAACCGAATACATATCGTCCACCTGCGGAAGTGCATCTAAAACAATTTCATAGGTTTTATTTTCAGCTTGTGTGGTGGTTTGTTGCGTATCAGTCTGTATATTATCATAAAAGGTTCCAGCAAAGTCCATATTTCCATTATTATTCTTAGAAGATATTTTGTGTGTTGGGATGTATTCACTCTGATGCTTTACAAATCTT
Organism: Clostridiales bacterium; assembly: GCA_012519635.1. Classification (GTDB taxonomy): domain Bacteria; phylum Bacillota; class Clostridia; order Oscillospirales; family Ruminococcaceae; genus JAAYPV01. The sequence continues at coordinate 8,859 of JAAYPV010000071.1, read as the reverse complement.
TCGTTGAAATGAGGAAAGCCCTCAAGCTTTTCAAGCTTTTTATATTCACGCAAGTCCGTAATTGTTATAACAGTCAAAACAAGACCAACAAATGAAAAAAGTGTGGGGACTGAACTGAATTTGGTTTGGAAAAGCTGATACAAGTAGAATATTACCAAAAGATACTTTGGGATAGTAGCCTTAGTCCAGGACCAATATGCTATACCCGCCAGTAAAAAAGAAAGAAAGACTTGGGTTAAACCTACTATTATGCCAGAGATAGAAACGCTTACAATTGCCGCCCATATATTGGCGAATACATAGAAGGCGGAAAAATAAAAAGCGATATTGGAATTTTTGTTTATTTTATTAAGCTTCTTAAGGGCGGAATCGAGATAGGAATAATCTTTTGTTTGGTTTTGCCTTTCCTCATTAGACATAGAAACGCCTCCATAAAGGTCTGAAAATATAAAAGGTAATCAGGAAGTAATTATACCATATATTTTTTTGGATATCAAGCATTAAGAATGAATAATTATGATTAATAAGCCAATGATGGAAATAAAAAGGAAAACATTTACACAGGAATTTGTGCACAAAAAAATGTATTCAAAAAAGGTTGAATACATTGATTATAACAAATATAGAAAAAATACTTGACAAAGTTGACAAAGTGTAATAGAATAATATAATGTATCATAATGGCTATTAGTGTGTGTTTTTGAATTAGTATAACATATATTTTTAAAAATAGCAATAGAAATAAAAATATTTTTTTATTATGTTACCATTTGAATTCATTGTCGGTCAACAGTGAATGCTTCTTTATATTATATTTATATAAAAAAATGGGACAAAGCTGTTGATTACATCTTAAAGGAGGACCCGCCTATGGTGAATGTCAAGCCTAAGCAACTCGGGAAAAATGTAAGAATGAGTTTTGGAAAAATCAATGAAGTATTGGAAATGCCAAATCTTATCGAGGTGCAAAAAAATTCCTACAAATGGTTTAAGGAGGAGGGGTTAAAGGAAGTATTCCGTGATGTGTCGGCAATTACCGATTATAACGGGAATCTGGTTTTAAATTTTGTTGATTACAAAATTGATGATACTCCTAAATACAGTATAGCTGAATGTAAAGAACGAGATGTTACCTATGCAGCGCCACTTAGAGTTACTGCGACATTGTGGAATAAGGAAACAGGTGAGGTTAAGGAAAGTGAAATCTTTATGGGCGACTTTCCGCTTATGACTGATAGTGGTACTTTTGTAATAAATGGTGCAGAGCGTGTAATCGTTTCACAACTTGTTCGTTCTCCTGGTGTTTATTATTCTGTTGAAAAGGATAAAACGGGCAAGGATTTATTTAAAGCTACCATTATTCCAAACAGGGGAGCATGGCTTGAGTATGAAATGGACTCAAATGACGTTGTATACGTTAGAATAGATAAAAACAGGAAGATACCTATAACTACTTTTATAAGAGCTTTAGGTGTTGGTACCGACGAAGAAATATATGAATTGTTTGACAATGATGAAAGGATTAACCAGACAATTCTTCTTAAAGACGGCACAAAGAATAACTCAGATGCCTTGATTGATGTTTATAGAAAGTTGCGACCTGGTGAACCACCAACGGTTGAAAGTGCAATTTCACATATAAATAATTTGTTCTTTGACGCTAAACGATATGATTTAGCAAGATTTGGAAGGTATAAGTACAATAAAAAATTAGGCATAGGCTCACGATTGGCAGGTCATGTTTTGTCAAGACCTGTTGTTAATTCACTAACAGGTGAATTGTTGGGCGATGCAGGGGACTTTATAGACTACGAAAAGGCTATGGAAATAGAGCGCGCAGGAGTCTATGAAGCTTTTGTTACCGTTGAGACTAAGGAATATTATGTAAATGAATTGGGAGAAACCCATATTCGCATGGTTGAAAAGGAAGTTAAAATCATTGGTAATGGTATGGTTGATATCAATGATTTTATTGATTTTGATGTTTCTGAATATGGTATAAATGAAAAGGTATCCTTTAAGGTTCTAAAGGAAATTCTTGATGAGTCTGCTGACAGGGAAGAGCTTGAGGAGAATATTAAGAAAAGAGCAGATGAATTAGTTCCTAAGCATATAATTCTTGACGATATTTATGCGTCTATAAGCTATTTCTTGAACCTATGCTTAGGTGTTGGCAGTGTTGATGATATCGACCATTTGGGAAACAGGCGTATCCGTTCTGTTGGAGAGCTTTTGCAAAATCAGTTTAGAATAGGTTTTGCAAGAATGGAGAGGGTTATTCGTGAGAGAATGAATATTCAATCACAGGATATGGATAATATAACTCCTCAGATGCTTATAAATATTCGACCTATCACAGCTGCTATAAAGGAATTTTTTGGTTCATCGCCACTTTCGCAGTTCATGGACCAGACAAATCCATTGGCTGAATTAACACATAAAAGGCGTTTGTCTGCGTTAGGACCTGGAGGCTTGTCAAGGGATAGGGCAGGATTTGAGGTGCGAGATGTTCATTATAGTCACTATGGAAGAATGTGTCCTATTGAAACGCCTGAAGGACCAAATATAGGTTTGATTTCGTATCTTGCGTCCTATGCAAGGATTAATGAATATGGCTTTATTGAGGCTCCATACAGACGCGTTGATAAGACGACAGGAGTAGTTACTGATGAGGTTGTTTACATGACAGCCGATGCAGAAGACCACTATATTATCGCACAGGCGAATGAGCCGATTACAGAGGATGGAAAATTTGCAAGACCAAGAGTTAATGCACGCTATCTTGATAAGATTCTTGAGTGTGAGCGTGAACGCGTTGACTTTATGGATGTATCACCTAAGATGGTTCTTTCTGTTGCAACATCAATGATTCCGTTTCTTGAAAATGATGACGCAAATAGAGCGTTGATGGGTTCAAACATGCAAAGGCAGGCTGTTCCTTTAATTAAGACTGAAAGTCCTATTGTCGGAACAGGTATGGAATACAAGGCTGCGGTTGACTCCGGTGTATGCGTAATTGCAAATGAGGATGGGGTTGTAAGCTATGTATCTGCTGATGAGGTTGTCATCAGGGATAATGAGGGTGTTGAGCATAAATACAGGCTTACAAAGTTTAAACGCTCTAATCAGGGTACCTGTATAAATCAAAGACCTATTGTTGATTTGGGTGAAAAGATTACTGCAGGGCAGGTAATTGCAGACGGACCTGCTACATCCAACGGAGAAATTGCGATAGGCAAGAATGTGTTGATTGGGTTTATGCCTTGGGAGGGCTATAACTATGAGGATGCAATTTTGCTTAATGAAAAGCTGGTAAGAGATGATGTGTTCACATCAATTCATATAGAGGAATATGAAATAGAATGCCGTGATACAAAGCTTGGCCCAGAGGAAATAACAAGGGATATTCCGAATGTTGGTGAGGATTCTATAAAGGACCTTGATGAAAACGGTATTATTCGTATTGGTGCTGAGGTTAGCTCAGGAGATATTCTTGTTGGTAAGGTTACTCCAAAGGGTGAAACGGAGCTTACTGCTGAAGAGCGTCTTTTAAGGGCGATTTTCGGTGAGAAGGCAAGAGAGGTAAGAGATAATTCACTTAGAGTTCCTCATGGTGAATCTGGTGTTATTGTTGATGTCAAGGTATTTACAAGGGAAAATTGCGATGAATTGAGTCCTGGTGTAAATATGCTTGTTAGATGCTATGTTGCAAAGAAGAGAAAGATTTCAGTCGGTGACAAGATGGCTGGTCGTCATGGAAATAAGGGTGTTGTATCTAGAATTTTACCTGAAGAGGATATGCCATTCTTGCCTGATGGCACACCGCTTGATATTGTTTTAAATCCATTGGGTGTACCTTCTCGTATGAATATTGGACAGGTATTTGAGGTGCATTTGGGCATGGCTGCAAAGGTGCTTGGTTGGAAGGTCATGACGCCTGTTTTTGATGGGGCACAGGAGGAGGATATTCGTGATTGCTTCAGGGAAGCAGGTTTGCCTGAGGACGGTAAAACAATACTTTTTGACGGAAGAACAGGTGAAATGTTTGACAGTCGAGTTACTGTTGGATATATGTACTATTTGAAGCTACATCACCTAGTTGATGATAAAATTCACGCTCGTTCAGTTGGTCCATACTCACTTGTTACTCAACAGCCACTTGGTGGTAAGGCTCAATTCGGTGGACAGAGATTTGGAGAGATGGAGGTTTGGGCATTGGAGGCATATGGTGCTGCATATACACTCCAGGAAATTCTTACAGTTAAGTCCGACGATACTGTTGGTCGTGTAAGCACTTATGAGTCAATTGTCAAGGGTCAGAATGTACCTAAGCCAGGTATTCCTGAATCATTTAAGGTTCTTATTAAGGAATTGCAGTCATTAGCACTTGATGTTAAGGTACTTGACTCTGATGATAATGAAATTGACTTAAGGCAGAATTTTGATGAGGATGATAATATCATTCCAGCTCCAATTCAGATAGATGAGTCTGAAATTGATGAATATATTTCATATGATACTACCGATGTTGAGGACGATGGCTTTATTGTTGATGACAATGACGATGAGTTAGAGGATTTGGACGGTGAAGCAGATGTTGATACAGTCTTTAGCTTTGATGACGAAATCTGATTTAAAGCAAAGCAGACTGTGAATATTACGAAATAACACCATTTAAAAGATATAGTTGAGCAGAACATTGCTTCTGCTCAAATATTAAATGAGGAGGTTATACTTTGGAATTTAATGAATTTCAATCCATAGAAATAGGTTTGGCTTCACCAGAAAAAATTAGAGAGTGGTCTTATGGTGCAGTTGAAAGACCTGAAACTATAAATTATCGAACTCAAAAGCCTGAACGAGATGGACTTTTCTGTGAAAGGATTTTCGGACCATCAAAGGATTGGGAATGTCATTGTGGAAAGTTCAAGAAGATACGCTTTAAAGGTAAAATATGCGACCGTTGTGGAGTTGAGGTAACTCGTGCAAAGGTAAGGCGTGAGAGAATGGGGCATATAGAGCTTGCTGCTCCTGTATCACATATCTGGTATTTCAAGGGTACTCCATCAAGAATAGGACAGGTACTTGAGATATCACAAAGGCGTCTTGAAGAGGTTTTGTATTTTACAAAGTATATAGTTATTGATCCAGGAAATGTTGAAGGCGAGCTTGTAAAAAAACAGTTGCTCAGTGAGAAAGAGTATGTTGATGCATATGAGAAGTATGGCAATGAATTTATTGCTGAAATGGGAGCAGAGGCAATAAAGGAGCTTTTAGAGGAGTGTTCACCGGACAGATATGAAACCTTTATGCTTAAGCATATTTCACAGTTTGCTCGTATACTTGGCATGGAGCAGTTTGAGCTTGAGCAGTGGCTGAAGTTTAGAAAGTACAAGGTTACTGTTTGTGAAAACAAGTCCGTTATGGATGAAGAGGGCGAAGTATTTTATGCTTTGCATTATAGTGATAAAACTCCTGTTAATATTGGTGATATTATTACAAGGAATCAATATAAGGAAATTAAGGCTGCAGCACAGGTTAGGGATTGTAAGTTTAAGGCTATAACTGGATCTGATTATATAAAGGAATTGTTTTTTGAAAAATATGAAAGCCTTGAAGATAAAAGTGCGTTTGAAGAAATTGACCCAATGAATTGGTGCAATCCGAATGATGAAGCGAAGAACTTTAACAATCTTAAAATAATGTCTGATGAGCTGAAGGAAGAGTTAAAGGATTTGGCATCTGGACAGAAGAGAATAAAGCTGTTAAAGAGGCTAGAAATTATTGAATCATTCAGAATGTCGGGCAATAAGCCTGAGTGGATGATTTTAGATGTAGTTCCTGTAATTCCGCCTGAGCTAAGACCGATGGTTATGCTTGATGGTGGACGATATGCTACATCGGATTTAAACGATTTGTATCGTCGTGTTATTAACAGAAATAATCGATTGAAAAGAATGCTCAGCCTTGAGGCGCCTGATATTATTATCAGGAACGAAAAGCGTATGCTACAAGAGGCAGTTGATGCACTGATTGATAACGGCAGACATGGCAGACCTGTTACAGGACCTAATAACAGACCATTGAAGTCACTGTCAGATATGTTAAAGGGTAAGCAGGGACGCTTTAGGCAGAACCTACTTGGTAAGCGTGTTGACTATTCAGGTCGTTCGGTTATCGTTGTTGGACCTGAATTGAAGATGTATCAATGTGGATTGCCAAAGGAAATGGCATTGGAGCTATTTAAGCCATTTGTGTTAAAGCGTTTGGTTGATACTAAGGTTATTGCTAATATAAAGAGTGCAAGGAAAATGGTTGACAGAGCAAGCACTGAGGTTTGGGACGCACTTGAAAATGTAATTAAGGACCATCCTGTATTGCTTAACCGTGCTCCTACGCTACACAGACTTGGTATCCAGGCATTTGAGCCCGTTTTGGTTGAAGGTAGAGCATTGAAGCTGCACCCACTTGTTTGTACAGCATTTAATGCGGACTTTGACGGTGACCAGATGGCTGTTCACTTACCATTGTCTGCTGAGGCACAGGCTGAGGCAAGGTTCTTAATGCTTGCTGCAAACAACCTTCTAAAGCCTTCTGATGGTCGTCCGGTAGCTGTTCCTACACAGGATATGGTACTTGGTGCATATTATCTTACAATGCAGAAGGATGGAGAGCGTGGCGAAGGCAAGGTGTTCAGAGATGCAAATGAAGCATTAATGGCATACCATGAAAAGGATGTATCTCTCCATGCAGCTATTAAGGTAAGAGTAACAAAGGATATTGGAGGCAGGAAGGTTTCGAATATAATAGACTGTACTGTTGGTCGCTTGATATTCAATGAAAATATACCACAGAATCTTGGCTATGTTGACAGAACAAATTCTGAAAGGCAGTTTGATTTGGAGGTATCCTTCCTTGTTGGAAGAAAACAGCTGTCGGATATTATTGAGCGTTGTATAAGAATTCATGGTACAACTACAACCTCAGAGGTGCTTGATAAAATAAAAGCAATTGGCTTTAAGTTCTCAACACAGGCTGCAATTACTGTTGCAGTTAGTGATGCTGTAATTCCACCTGAAAAGGTAGATATACTTGCAAATGCTGATGCAGGTGTTTTAGAGGTTGAAAGACAGTATGAATATGGTTATATCTCTGGTTCGGAAAAATCCAAAAAAATAATTCAGATATGGAATGATGCAACTGAAGCTGTAACAAGTGCTCTTAAAAAGGGACTTGACCCATATAACCCTATTTTCATGATGGCAGATTCGGGTGCTCGTGGTAGTATCAATCAGATAAGACAGCTTGCAGGTATGCGTGGACTTATTGCTAATACTACAGGTGCGACAATTGAGATGCCTATTCGTTCAAACTATCGTGAGGGACTTAATATTCTGGAATACTTTATTTCTTCTCGTGGTGCAAGAAAGGGTCTTGCTGATACTGCGTTAAGAACTGCTGACTCCGGATATCTGACAAGGCGACTTGTTGATGTTTCACAAGATGTTATTATTCGTGAGCATGATTGCGGTACTGAGGATGGAATTGAGGTTTATAAGATTAAGAATGGTAATGAAATAATTGAGCCATTGGAAGAGCGTTTGGTAGGCCGTTTCCTTGTTGATGATTTGCGTGATGAAAGGACTGGCGAATTAATCATTTCTAAAACAAGGATGATGACAGAAAGTGACGCTAAAAAGATTATCAATATGGATATAGAGCGTATAAAAATTCGTTCAGTATTGCATTGTAAGTCAAAGTATGGAGTTTGTGCTAAATGCTATGGTTCCAACCTTGCTAATGGAAATCTTGTATCAGTTGGTGAGGCAGTTGGTATAATCGCTGCACAATCAATCGGTGAACCGGGAACACAGCTAACAATGAGAACCTTCCATACGGGTGGTATTGCTTCTGCTGAGGATATTACACAAGGTTTGCCTCGAGTTGAGGAATTGTTTGAGGCAAGACATCCTAAGAGTGCTGCAATTATTGCAAAAATTGATGGAAGAGTTCGTATTGAGGAAATAAAGACAACGAGAAATGTAATTGTTGTTAATGAAGAAACAGGCGAAGAAGAAACATACATGGTTCCATATAATCTTAAGATTAAGGTTATGGACGGAGAGGTTATCAAGAAGGGTGCAAGAATTACTGAGGGTAATGTGTTCCCTGCTGATATACTCAGTGTATTGGGAATTCAGGCTGTTCAGAATTATATTATAGATGAGGTACAGAAGGTTTACCGTTTACAGGGTGTTGACATTAACGATAAGCATATTGAGGTTATTGTGCGTCAAATGCTAAGAAAGGTTAAGGTTGAGGACCCTGGAAGCAGTTTCTTGCTACCGGGTGCATTGGTTGATAGCAAGGAAGTTGAGGATATTAATAAGATAATTCAGCAAGATATTGACAATGGAGATATAAGTGCAAGACTTATTACTGTTGTACCTGTTTTACAGGGTATCACAAAGGCTTCATCAAGTTCAGAAAGCTTCTTGTCAGCAGCATCATTCCAGGAAACTACAAAGGCATTGACAGATGCAGCAATTCGTGGTAAGAGGGATATGCTATTGGGCTTGAAGGAGAATGTAATCATAGGTAAGTTAATACCTGCTGGTACAGGAATTGAAGCCTATAACAATGTTGAAGTTGTCAAGAATGAGATTTTACCTGAACATTCAAATGTTACATCTAATGTTTCAGGTGCAGCTATATAAAAAAAAAGAGGAGCATTTGCGCCGGGTTAATAAGGAAGTATTTTAGTATTTTTGGTGTAACCTCAGTGATATGGGGTTACACCCTTTCTTTATGCGAATTTTTCCGTTAGTTGTTTTTGAGTTTTGATTTCTTCAACTGCTT
>JAAYPV010000070.1 GCA_012519635.1 Clostridiales bacterium | reverse complement strand
CCATGACAAAACAACCAACTTATTAATAATTACTATTCTGATTACATTATTATTTGCAACCTTTTTATCTTTTCTTGCCGTATCCTTGCTCAGAAAAAGGTTTGTAAATGAATTGACAAATAATAAGGATTACGATGACTTAACAGGTGCAAGAAATTACTATAAATTCATAGTTGACGCTGAAAATCTTATTGAAAAAAATAAGCATTTAAATTATGCCATTGTCGAAACAAATCTTAAAAACTTTAAATATATAAACGAAAGATTTGGGTATGAGGAAGGAAATCTTATCTTAAAATACCTTTCTGAATGCATTGATTCCCTCATAAACAAAAATGAGATTTTTGCAAGACTTAATGGAGATAATTTCCTTATACTAATGGAGTATCAGGCTAAGGATAATATTATTTCAAGACTGACAGTGCTCAGGAATAAAATTATTAATTTTGAAAAGGTTAAAAGAGAAAATTATCCTATAAATCTTGTTGCAGGTGTATATTTCGTCGAATATAATGAGGAAGGGCTTTCCGTCAAGGAAATGATTGAGCGCGCTAATATGGCACAGGTAAGCGTTACAAACAACTCCAAATCGGATTTCCTTTTCTATCAAGAGCAGATGCGACTTAATATTCTAAGAGATAATGAAATTATAAAAAACATGAACAGTGCATTGGAAAATAATGAATTTCATGTCTACCTTCAACCGCAACACTATATTCAAGAGGAAAATATAATTTTAAGTGCAGAAGCACTTGTCCGCTGGATTAAGCCTGATGGAACAGTAATTCCTCCTAGCGATTTTATTCCTTTATTTGAAAAGAACGGCTTTATTGTAAAGCTAGATAGATATGTTTTTGAACAAGTCTGCAAATTTATCAGAAACTCTATTGACGAAAATCATGTTATTAATACATCAATTTCAGTCAATGTTTCAAGAGTTGACCTTTATCAGTACGATTTTACTAGTTTCTATATCGGAATGAAAAATGCCTATAATATCCCCAACGGCATGATTGAGCTTGAATTTACTGAAAGTATCGTTTTTGATGACTATGAAACATTTAAGGATATCATGAATGATTTAAAAATGGCTGGCTTTAAATGCTCATTAGATGATTTCGGTGCGGGTAGCTCATCACTTAATGTGCTAAAGGAGCTTCCTGTTGATGTGCTAAAAATGGATAAACTCTTCTTTAATCCACCTGGAGATGAACAAAGAAATAATTCCGTTATCGCAAGCGTAGTGGCTATGGCAAGGGGATTGGGCATGAAGATTATTGCTGAAGGAATAGAAGAGGTGCATCAGGTAAACTTTTTAAGAAAAATAGGCTGTGATATTGTTCAAGGCTTTATTTTTTCAAAACCCATGCCTATCGAAAATTTTCCTACTTATGTAGAAAATTATACACCAGAACTTGTGAAGGAGAAAAAAAATCTGTTGCCTCCACTTGATTTGACTCAACAACTTGATGTAAAAGTATTTGTATCAATCCTCAAATACATTAATGCATTAGTTTTTGGAATTGACCTTGATTCTGGAGCATTGCAAATGATTTCATATGGAAAATTTAAAGGTGCTGTTCCTTTTATAAACGGTGATTATTCTACAACTCTACAAAAATATGCTGATAATTACATTCACCCTGATGATAAAGATATTATTCTGAATAATTTCTCCTTACAATCAATTATCTCATATTTTTATAGAGGTGACGAAGAAATCTACAGTGAATATAAGGCGAAAATTCCAAACGAAGGTGACAAATATTATTCATTTTCTGCGTCTGTTTTAAAGGTCCAGGATAAAGAATCAAAAAACATCAAGGCTTTTCTTTTTGTTAATGAGATTGAATATGAGGATTCATCCAATAATAAGGTTAAAACTTAAATTTTATGTAAATAATAATCGAAAATAAGTAAGTGCAATAAAAACTGTACTTGCTTATTTTTTTTTTAATATCATACATAAATGAATAAATGCATACTATGAAACATAATGCATTAGCTAGATAGGAGAATGATAGATATGAATAAGAATTTTGAGGATACAGCTAAAAAATATAAAGATGAAATGATGAAATTGTATCAACAGCAAAAAAATACTAAGTCGAATAATGAGAATAATAATAAAAGAAACAATAATAATGGCATGAACAATAATGGAGCGAAGCAAAATAATAATAAAAATTCACAATCCACCCAAAATAATCAGGCTAATAATAACCAAATTTCAAGTGACTTTATAAAACAATTATGTCCAGGTACGCAGATTATTCCCCCTAAGGACGATTCAAATACGAACAACCCTATAAATAACAATCAAACTAATATGCAGAATAACCAAGAAAATATGAATATTCAACCTCCAATGGAGCCAATGAGACCACTATG
>JAAYPV010000069.1 GCA_012519635.1 Clostridiales bacterium | reverse complement strand
CACAACTACTGAGGATATCACAACTACTGAATACACCACAACTACTGAAGATACAACAATTACTGAAATACCTACCGAAACTACACAAACTACCACAAATCCTAACCCTATTAGCCATAGAGAATTTATATTTAATACTGTTCTTAATTATACATTAAGTTCAAAAATGATTCAAGTTCCACTACATGAATTAGTTGATAATACCGATAATATTGAATCGTTATCTATAAATATTGCCTCAAATAATGGTATGTTAGGTACAATTGTCGCATCAATCGGCTTGTCAACTCTAACAGCAAATGGAGGTTGGTATCAGAAAGATTTCAACCTTAACTTGAATGATGATAACCATACTATTGAAATTCAAATTGACAACAATATCGATATGAATATTAAGCATGGAATACTTCAGATAGGCTATTGGTATGGTCAGCAACAGGCAATTACTCTGAAGAATATAACAATTTACTATTCTGATACTGCAGCAGAAACTCCTGCAAATACAACTGAGTTTGAAGAAACCACTTTTGGTTCTGAAACAGAAGTTACTACTGAAATATCAGAAGAAACCACAACTATAACTGAAACTGAGGACTCAGTCGAAACCACCACCGAAGAAACAACTGAAACTACAACTGAGTCTAATACAGAAGATTTACCTCCAGAAACAACTGTTGATATAAAGGAAGCTACCAATTGGTCAATCAACATTTTATTAAATAAGCCTAATCAAGATGTATTGTCACATTCTATTGACTTCAATAAGGACAATGTAATTAATGTTTTTGACTTAATACACCTTAAAAAGCAAAGATTAGGTCTTTAATTCGCCCCCCCTTTTCAATAAATTTTATATAATTGGACAGGCACCGAGTGTAACAACTCGGTGTTTGCTCTTTCATTTAAAAACTTGACAAAGCCTTGTTGTTACTATATACTCAAATTATATTTAAACTTATCAAAGTCTGGAGTCAAAATATGTTAGCAGCTTTAACTAATGTAAATAAATTTTATAACGGCAATCAGGTACTGAAAAATGTAAACCTTACTATTGAGGATAATGATAGAATTGGTCTTATTGGTATAAACGGATGCGGCAAAACTACATTGCTTCGTATCCTTACAGGAAAAGAACAGCCAGACAGATTTACCGATGAGGATGGCATTATCACTATTTCCAGCAAGGTTACAATAGGTTATCTTGAACAAACTAGTGCTTTGGATAACGATAAAACCGTCATTGACGAAATGAAAAATGTGTTTAGTGAGCTTTTGGATATTCAAGACAAAATGCGTCAGCTTGAGCAGGAAATTTCCAAAAACTCAAGCAGAGATATTACCACTCTTACAGAAGAGTATTCACGGCTTACAACTATTTTTGAGGCAAAGGATGGTTATCTCATAGATGTAAAAATAAAAACCGTATTGGGTGGTATGGGCTTTGATGAAAGCCAGTTTAACAGAGTAATTTCAGGATTCAGCGGTGGTGAGAAAACAAGGCTTGCTATTTCAAAGCTACTGCTTGAAGAGCCTAATCTACTTATACTTGATGAACCTACTAACCACCTTGACTTTAAAACAGTTCTCTGGCTTGAGGATTATTTAAAATCATACAAGGGCGCATTGCTTATTGTATCGCATGACAGATACTTCCTTGATAGCCTTGTGCAAAGCATATATGAAATTGAAAGAGGTGTTCTTACCCGCTATAAGGGTAACTATACTGCTTTTACAAAACTTAAAGAGGAGGCTGTTGCCCGTCAGCAGAAGGAATATGAAAAGCAACAAAAGCAAATTGCAAAACTTGAGGACTATGTTGCAAGAAATATTGCTCGTGCATCAACATCTAAAAGTGCCCAAAGCAGAGTGAAAGCTCTTGAAAAGATGGAGGTTATCGAAAAACCAGTTACTCCTGCAAAGGCTCCTAAAATAGCACTTGAATATGATATTTCTCCTCCATTCGACTTGCTTACTGTTGACAATATTGATATCTCAGTTGGTGATAATAGCTCCCGTAAAATACTTGCAGAAAACATCTCCTTTGAGATAAAACGCGGTGAAAAGGTAGCTATTATTGGGGATAATGGTGCAGGCAAATCCACGCTTTTGAAAATACTGCAGGGCAAGCTTCCCCATAAAGGGAAAATTCGTTGGGCATCAAATGTAAAAATCTCATATTTTGAACAGGAGAATACTATTCTGAACCCTTGCAACACCGTTTTTAATGAACTTCACAATAAATATCCAAGCCTTACTGATTTTGAAATACGAAGCCTTTTGGGCAAAGTTCGGCTTGTCGGTGAAAATGTTTTCAAGCAAATTGGAGTAATCAGCGGTGGTGAACAGGCAAAGGTCCGTTTTGCTGTTATGATGCTTGAAAGAAGCAATGTTTTAATACTAGACGAGCCCACAAATCACCTTGACCTTATGACAAAAGAGGTGCTCGAACAGGCTTTAGTAGACTATGAGGGAACAATTATCTTTGTATCCCATGACAGATACCTTCTTAACAAGCTTGCAACCAGAATAATAGAAATCAACTCAGATAATGTAGAAAACTATAATGGCAATTTTAATTTTTATCTGAAAACTAAGCGTGAATATGAAATGGAAGCACAAAAGCTTGAGGAATATCAAAAACAAGAACTTGCAAAACAGGAGGCAAAAGCAAAAGGAATTAAAGCATATCGTACAAGAGAACAGCGTAGCTTGGAGGTTCAGCGTCGTAACAAAATAAAAGCTTTAGAAAGGGAACTTGATGATTTTCAGGCTAAACTCGATAAATTGCAGGAGGAAATCACAAAAGAAGAAATATATTCAAATTTTAAGCTAATGCATGAAAAATGTTTAGAAATTGAAAACATTAAAAATTTGATGGACAAAAAGCTTGAGGAACTGATAGAACTTGAGGAACATTAAAAAAGGATACCATTTCAGGTATCCTTTTACTTTCTTTATTCATACATAAAGAGTGAAATTTTATCAATAATATTCTCTTCAGATTTGCTATGAGTAAAGGATAAGGTGCCCTTCAATCTGTTTTCCTCATATCCCTTATACCTTATAAAGCCCTCTTTCTTCTCACTTGGCTCTCCCCAGCTATTCAGTTTGCTTATATTATCACCAACCTTCACGCCAGCAAATTCAACAACTCCTCCAAAGCCGACCTCTGAAGAAATATAGTCTATATTAGTTGAATTTAACAATTCCTCATTTGTCTTATGCTCTTCAGTCAGACCATAAATTTGAACCTCTAAAATCTTTTGTCCATTATGAATAATATATGTTACAATATAATATTCACTATTGCCCTTTTCTGCAAAATATCTGTTCTTATCATAGCTGAAGCCTTCACCCAAATCATTTAGGCAGAATGGTGTAGACACGACTACCCCATCTATCTTTAAGTTACTGGCTGCCGTATAAAGAATTTCCTTATTATTAACCATCCCCTTTGATGAGTCATCCTTATCCGAACAACCAACCATTAAAACACATAATAACATAGTAATAATAATTGACATAATGTTTTTTTTCATAGCCTTACCTCATTTACATCCATAAAGAATAAAAGTTTATTTCTGTAACCATTTCAAACCTATTTCATTTTAACATAAAGGTTTATATATGTCAATCCATTATCCTAATAATTTGAGATTATCCCTATTGCGTAAATATTAAACTTTAACCGTTACGATAAATCCGCCAATATTGTCCCCAGATATTGTATATGACTTATCCTTTGGCACAGGTACCTGAGTAAATTCTGACTCCATATCCTTTGAAACATAATAAATCTCATACATTTCAGCATTATAATCTGTAATCAATAGATGCTCCCCATTGAATGGATACATTCTCATAAGTTCAATATACTGCTCTAAACATATGCCATTTTCCCATATATAATATGCATGAGGTCTGCCGACATATCGATAATGCCAAGGCTCGTATTTAATCTGTGTCACACTCTCCATATCTAGAGGATATCTCAAAATAAAACCAAATTTATAACAGTTCTTTGAAATCCATTCATATTCACCAACGCCATCAAATTGAGAAGAGTACTGTCCGTCATACAAGCCGAAGTCTACAGCATAACCTGTTTCATGCTCACTATGTCCAGGCCGTGCAACATACTCAGCATCTCCCTCATCATACAATTGCTGCTGCAGCTCCCTTGTACGAAAAGCACTTATTATATTTATATCATTCTTATTTGTTGCAGTAACAAAATCCTTAAGCATTAAATTAAGGTTTTCAATTAAAACAGGTTTAGCACTATCCTCATATGAGCTTACCGAATAAAACTCGTTCTTGCTCTCATATATAACTGCTATATCTGAGCTATCACCCTTATATTCATAATAATTATTAACTAGAATCAAATCACCCGCATTAATCTGTGAATTTGAAACCTGAGTAAAAACATAATCCTTACCCAATTTATTTAAATCATCAGCATTACTGCTAGATACAATTTCAGAAGAAAAACTATGATTAATCTCATCAAAGCCCTTAACCTTATACCACACTCCAGTAACCACTGCAATTACTGCAATAATGGTAATAATACTTAAAAGAACGGTTAAGCCAACCCTTTTACCATTTCCATAACTCATAATCCACTCTCCTATACATTAAGTATTTTCGTCAATGATTTCATGCCAAATATAACTATTAATACTATTGTAATTATACCATATTAATTTATTAAAAATATACGCTAATTATACACTAATTTAACTATTGCATTTTGTAGTAATTAACCAAAGTCAACATATGTTTTAAATTAAAATTTGTTAACATTTATTGGGTAATTTTCTTTCTTGTACAAGCATACCTATAATAGCTTTTATTTTTTGTCTGATATTACTAGTGAAAAATGTAGAAAAATGTGATATAATTATATATATATGGACTAGAATTTTGCTAATACTGATATATGACTATATAATAATATTTGGCAGTTTATTCTTGCATTATTCCAGTCATACTTATTTTTATATTTTAAATATATATTATTGGAGGAAATCTTATGTCAGAAGAAAAAAAAGAGCAACAGCCATCTAATGCACCTGCAACTGCTAAAGAGAGTGCAAATAAATCATCAATTATTGCTGAATTTAAAGAGTTTATTTCCAGAGGAAATGTAATGGATTTAGCTGTTGGTATCATCATCGGTGCTGCATTTACAGACATCGTTAACTCTCTTGTAAATAACATAATCATGCCATTTGTAGGTATGTTTATAGGTGGACTTAACTTCCATAAGCTTAAAATCGAAATTCCATGGGGTGACCGTCCTGTAATTTTATACGGTAGCTTTTTACAAGCAGTTGTTAACTTCCTAATTATTGCTGCTTGCGTATTCTTCATTGTTAAAGCAGTTAATAAGGTTATACGCAAAAGACCAGCCCCTCCAAAGAAACCATCAAACGAAGAAATTTTACTAACAGAAATA
Source organism: Clostridiales bacterium (assembly GCA_012519635.1). Taxonomy (GTDB): domain Bacteria; phylum Bacillota; class Clostridia; order Oscillospirales; family Ruminococcaceae; genus JAAYPV01. Next base: position 16,690 of record JAAYPV010000069.1, on the reverse strand, counting down.
AGAGATTTGCTTAAAAAACAGCAAGAAAATAAATAATTAAAAGGCATTATCAGTAAAATTACTGATAATGCCTTTTTGTTTACTCAGTGCCTTCTGTTAAACGAACAGCTTTTATCATTATAGCACATTCAAGACGCTTTTTTTGAATCTCACAATATAACTTATGTGCATTATGAATGTCCCCTGCATATTGATAATTATTAGCGTTACAGCCTCCGCTGCAATAAAACTTTGCCCAACAATTCTTACATTCAGGCTTAGAATAAATATGTGTATTTGAAAATTCCTTCTTTATATCCTCATTAAATGTACCTTCATATAAATTTCCCATCTTATATTCAGGCATTCCAACAAACTGATGACAAGGGTAAATATCCCCCTGGGGAGTAATGGCAATATAATCATTACCACAGCCGCAACCCCTCAATCTCTTAATAGCACATGGCCCCTGATCAAGGTCAACCATGAAATGGAAGAAATTAAACCTCTCTCCCTTTTTATCGCTCTCAAGAATTTTTTCAGCTAATCTCTCATACTCCCTAAATACAGCCGGCAACTCCTTTTCTGTAATTGCATAATCCTCCTTTGGGTCAGCAACAACAGGCTCAACTGAAATCTGGTCAAAGCCCTGTTCAAAAAGGCTATACACATCGTCTGAAAAATCTAAATTATATTTTGTAAATGTTCCACGAACATAGTAATCCTTATCCTTACGACCCTCAACTAGCTTTTTAAACTTAGGCAAAATTGTGTTATAACTGCCTGTCCCATCTATTCGCTTTCTTATATTATCATTAACTTCCTTCCTGCCATCAATGGACAAAACAACATTATACATTTCCCTATTAATATAGTCTATCTTTTCATCATCAAGCAATATACCATTTGTTGTAATTGTAAACTTAAACTTCTTTCCGAACTCCTTTTCCTTCTGGCGAGCATACTCCACAATCTGCTTTACAACATCAAAATTCATAAGTGGCTCTCCGCCAAAAAAATCAACCTCAAGCTCCACCCTGTCCTCTGATTTTTCGATTAGGAAATCAATCGCTTTTTTTCCGGTTTCAAAACTCATAAGGCCCCTTGTTTCACCAAAATCCCCTGTTGACGCAAAGCAATAGCCACACCTTAGGTTACAGTCATGTGCTACATGAAGACACATAGCCTTTATTGGTGCCAAAATAGAATTTTCAGCATATTGCTCATAGTCATCTTCACTAAAAATAATTTTATCAGCATAAAGCTCAAGCACTTCAGCATAACATGATTCGATTTCATCTCTTGAATAAAATCGCTGTAATTTATTAACAACCCATTCAGGGCATTTATGTTCAAAAGGAGGCTCAACATTATCCAATAAATCATAAGTCAGCTCATCAACTACATGAACTCCGCCACTATTTATATCAAGAACAATATTGTAACCATTAAGCTTATACTTATGTATCATATTTTTCCCCCATTATAATTAAATTAAAGATTTGAAACCTTTTTCACGATAAAATTTTAAAAGGGACAAAAATGCCCCTTAAAAAAATTGTAAAAAATTAAATTGTATAATTATCTTTCACATTTCTGGTTAGCAACTGTGCAAGATGTTTTACAAGCAGACTGACAGGATGCCTGGCATTTACCACAGCCACCTTTTTTTGCAGTTTCTTTAAGGTTAGCTTTATTTATTGTTTTGATATGTTTCATCACAATTCACCGTCCTTAACAAAAGCTTTTTTAATATTATATCATAAAACATTAAATAATTCAAGAAAAAAGTATGAATAAAATGTTACAAGGAATCATGGCGGTGGGCGTCGAATTTTGGTGTTTACGCCGAAAATCCCACCAATTGCGCTGCAAATAACTGCCATAAGAAGCCTTGTAAAGAGTGAAAAGCTTATAAATCTGCCTAATATGACAATACCAAGAAAATATACAACGCAATAAATAATTGCACCACAATATATCCCCGTCATTATTCCATATCTTCTTCTCTTTTTTGCAGCAGTATATCCTGCAACACAGCACCCGACGCATAGTGAAATATTAGCCATCATTGACACAATAGCCGGTGGTGCTGAAAAACGAGTCATTATTGCAGAAAAACCTATAAGACAGAGAATTGTTACACATATTCCGAACAAAGCAGAACGAGTGATATAAACAATTTTTAAGTCCCACAAGCATTTTCGTCTGGACCGTCGCATAGCATTTCCCCCGATTCTTATGCAAATATGGAATACTTATTACATAATTAATCCAATATTAATATATTTTTTATTATACATTAATATTCAGGAAATGCTTATATTATGCCTTTTATATTAATTATTAAAATTTTAGATTATTTTTCTTCACCCTTACTTATCTTATCAGCAACTTTACTTACCTTACTAGTCTCAGCTTTTGCTCTTTCATTTGCTGTTACATTTTCCTGCACAGCCCATGTTTTGATACGAATCTTATTCTTTTCTCCGCCTGTTTCAATCAAAAGGGTATCCTCTGATTTTCTTATAACCAATCCTACAATTCCGCCTATTGTTACAATTTCATCACCTATTTGCACACTATCACGCATAGTCTGAGCTTCTTTTTCTTTTCTCTTTTGAGGTCTGATAATAACAAAGTAGAAAAACAAAATTACTATTCCGAATGTTATAAGCTGGAACACCAATGTTCCTCCTGCTGAAGCTACTGCCTCTGCGTTAGAATCAGCTGATGAATTAGATAAAAACAGATTTGAAAAACCGGCAAGCTGATTTAGTAAACTAAAATTCATTTAAGTTCCTCCTAAAATTATTTAAATAAAAATCCATATTACTTATATTACTTCCTTTGAATAAAGTTGTCAATAGCCTTAGCTGCTTTTTTTCCAGCACCCATAGCCAAAATTACCGTTGCAGCACCTGTAACAGCATCTCCACCAGCATAAACACCCTGTTTTGTTGTCATCATATTCTCATCAACAATCAGACAACCACGATTATTAGCCTCAAGTCCCTCCGTAGTTGTACGGATAAGCGGATTAGGGGATGTCCCAATCGCCATGATTACAGTATCCACCTCAAGGTCATAATCAGCTCCCTCAACCTTTATAGGCTTAGGTCGCCCACTTTCATCAGGCTCACCCAGTTTCATTCTTGTGCAGGTAATAGCCCTAACTCTGCCATCCTCATCTCCCATTATCCTTACAGGATTAGTAAGCATTAAAAATTCAATGCCCTCTTCTTTTGCATGGTGTACCTCTTCCTTTCTTGCAGGCATCTCATCCTCTGTTCGACGGTACACAATATAAACCTTCTCGGCTCCCATTCTCTTTGCACTCCTTGCAGCGTCCATAGCAACATTACCGCCACCTACAACAGCAACAGCCTTTGATTTTAAAACAGGTGTATCATAATCCTCAAGGTATCCCTTCATTATGTTAATTCGAGTAAGATATTCGTTAGCGGATAATACACCAACCAGATTCTCACCCTCAATTCCCATAAATCTAGGAAGCCCTGCACCTGAACCAATGAAAATCGCCTCATATCCCATTTCCATCAGCTCATCAACAGAAAGGATTTTACCAATAACCATATTTGTTTTAATCTCAACGCCTAAATCCTTAAGTATTTGTATTTCCTTCTGAACAATTGCTTTAGGCAACCTGAACTCAGGAATTCCATACATAAGTACACCGCCGGCAACATGGAAAGCTTCAAAAACCGTAACCTTATATCCAAGCCTTGCAAGGTCACCAGCACAGGTTAGTCCAGCAGGTCCTGCACCTATAACAGCAACCTTATGCCCGTTACTTTCGACCTTTTCTATTTTTATATTACCTTTTTCCATCATATAATCAGCAACAAACCGCTCTAATCTGCCGATTCCAACTGGCTCACCCTTAATGCCTCTGACACAGACCCCTTCACATTGTACTTCCTGGGGGCAGACTCTACCACATACGGCGGGCAAGCTATTTGTTGAGGTAATTATATCATATGCCTCCTCAAAATTTCCAGCCTTCACCTGTTCTATAAATTCAGGGATTCTCACAGCAACAGGACAACCAGCAACACATGGCCTATGCTTACAATTAAGGCATCTTTCAGCCTCCTCCATAGCCATTTCCTTAGTATATCCAGTCGCCACTTCCTTGAAGTTACCAGCCCTTACAAATGGGTCTTGTTCGGGCATCTTGACTTTTTTAGGTGACATATTAGCCATCTTAAACCTCCGTAATTTTAAACGAGTTAATAAAATTAGTCCTGCATCAATTTGCATGAGTCCTCATAACGCTTATATGTTCGATTTCTCAGCATAAGCTCATCAAAATCAACCTCATGCCCATCAAAATCAGGGCCATCAACACAGGCATAGCATACCTTTCCACCAACAGTTACTCTACAGCCTCCACACATGCCTGTTCCATCAATCATAATCGGGTTAAGAGATACAATAGTTTTTATATTATACTCACGAGTTAATTTGCTTACAAATTTCATCATTGGAACAGGTCCAATTGCAATTACAACATCATATTTCCTGCCACTGTCAACAAACTCTTTTAAAGCGTCGGTAACAAAGCCCTTTTTACCATAACTGCCATCATCGGTTGTAATAACCAGCTCATTGCAAACAGCCTTAAATTCGTCTTCAAGTATAACAATATCCTTATTTCTAAAACCAGCGATTACATCTACAATAACACCCTTATTAAATAATGCTTTAGCCTGAGGATAAGCAATTGCACATCCAACACCACCGCCTATAATGCATGCTCTTTTTACACCTTCATCTATATGTGTAGGTACGCCCAAAGGTCCTACAACATCAAGTATATAATCACCCTCATTCAGCATTGACAGTGCTTGAGTGCTTTTGCCCACAGCTTGAAAAATAATTGTGATAGTTCCATTTTCCCTATTATAATCAGCAATAGTAAGAGGAATCCTTTCGCCCCTTTCATCTGCTCTGAAAATAATAAACTGTCCTGCAAGTGCTTTTTTTGCAATCAATGGCGCTTCGACTTCCATTAAAAACACTAATTTATTCAATTTTCTTTTTTTAACAATCCTAAACAAACTAGCTCTCCTTTCCACATCTATGGGTAAATTGCTGCTAATTCTTTTATAAAGTTATTATATTATAACATAGAACTTAATTTCTAACAAGTATTTTCCTAATATTTTCACATTCACTAGCAACAGTATTCACAAGTACCTCATCACCACTTGGTTCAAAGGTTGAGCTATAACTAAAAATAGCGACTCCATTTAACTTTTGATTACTCATAACATATTCAACCTCTCGTGAGGCAACGGTAGTGTCAGCCAGCCACTCGTCCTTGCCAGTACCTGCCCAAGCGTCCTCCTTACCTATTTTATATGTGCAAATGCCGATAATAAGCTTCACCTTGCCTTCAGAGGCAAGCTGTTGCCATTGGAAAACCAGCTGTTCAAACGGACAGGTTTCATTTTTAAATCCAAAATAAATCTGCGGAACGATATAATCGCAGTATCCACCCTCCTTGCACCATTTTGCTACATCTGCATACTGCGTACTATAATTTTTTTCAATACTCCCCTGAGGACTTATTCCAAACAGAACATTTTTGTTAATGGATTTTACAGCTAAGTACATTCCCTTAACCATCACATTAATATTTTCCATTCTCCATGCAGCTAAATCGCTTGTATTACTTTCTGCAAACGACGCCATATCAAAACTCGCATCAGTTGTTGGATAAAAATAGTCATCAATGTGTATACCATCAACATTATAATTTGAAACTATTTCCTTAATACCATCTGCAATAAATTTTTTAACCTCATTATAGGCAGGATTCAGATACCATCTATCCTCAACCTGTACTATATATGTTCCTCTTTTTATTTCGTCAACATACCACTGCTTAGGTAGATACTCGTCCGACATAGCCTGCATTTCTGCATCTGTCTTTGCCCTCATCGGATTCACCCATGCATGAACTGACAAATTAAGTGAATGTGCTGAATTTATCATTATAGCAAGCGGATCAAAACTGCTTGTCTCCGCAAAATATACACCTCTCGGATACAGCTTTGAATTATAATACGCATCACAAAATGCCCTGACCTGAACATAAACAGTATTAATACCCATTGATTTTGCCTTAACAAATCTCTCCACAATCGCTTTCGTAAACTCTTCCTCAGTCTTGTTAAGCAAAATATATTCATAATCCATATAAGTAAACCACATCGCCTGTTGAATTGAATAATTTAACGGTCTATACGCATCCTCTTGCAAAAATTCATTAGGAATAAGTGAATTGCCATTCAGTTTTATCTCAGACTCCAAATCAGTCACTACATTCGAACTACTATGATTAATCTCCGAACAGCCCGTCCATAAAACAGTCAGTATCACAAGCATAAAAGCTACAACTGCTCTCCTCATCTCTTTACCTCCGCCATTTTTATCATTCAACTAAATTGTATTCACTTTGACGGTAGATTATTCTAAAGGTCACCACCCTTTTGTCAAGCCTGCGGCTTATGAGACTACCACCTCAAAAACTCCGTCAAGCTTTTTTTAAAAAACTTAACCAAAAAATTTAAGATTATATTATTATAATTAACTTAGTAACTATATGTAAATTGAACTTAGATATGTGGTACAAAAAAGCAGGCGGCTGCTAGCCGCCGGTTATTTGTTTAATTCCTTTAGTAACTCATCAACCTTATCTGTCTTTTCCCACGCTACATTCAAATCATCTCTGCCCATATGCCCATAAGCAGCAAGCTGTCTATACTGTGGTTTCCTCAAATTTAAGTTTTTTATAATACTAGCTGGACGCAAATCAAATACATTCTCAACAGCCTTGGAAATTAGGTTTTCATCATATTTTCCAGTACCAAAAGTATCAACCAGAATAGATACAGGTCGTGCAACACCTATCGCATATGCAAGCTGTACCTCACATTTATCAGCAATTCCAGCAGCAACAATATTTTTTGCAATATGCCTTGCTGCATAAGCTGCTGAACGGTCAACCTTAGTTGGATCCTTACCTGAAAATGCACCGCCACCATGCCTTGCATACCCACCATAGGTATCAACAATAATCTTCCTGCCAGTCAAGCCACTATCTCCCTGTGGACCACCAATAACAAAGCGTCCTGTTGGATTTATATAATACTTTGTATTCTCATCAAGCAGTTCTGCGGGAATAGTTTTCTTAACAACATATTCAATAATATCATCTCTTAGCTGTTCAAGTGATACTTCAGGTGAATGCTGTGTTGAAACAACAACTGTATCCACTCTTACAGGCTTATCATCTATATATTCAACAGTAACCTGCGTCTTACCATCAGGTCTTAAGTAGCGTAAAGTTGCATCTTTTCTTACAGCTGTTAACTGTAACGCCAGCTTATGTGCAAGTAAAATAGGCATAGGCATAAGCTCTTTTGTTTCATTGCAAGCAAAGCCAAACATAATTCCCTGATCTCCAGCACCAATTGAATCAAGATCAGAATCACTTCCAGTTTTAGACTCCAACGCCTCATTTACACCCATAGCTATATCAGCAGATTGTTCATCAATAGTTGTAATAACGGCACAGGTATGTCCATCAAAGCCAAATTTAGCCCTATCATAACCAATATCAACAATTACCTCCCTTGCAATTCTTGGAATATCAACATAAGCCCTTGTACTGATTTCACCCATACACATAACCATACCTGTTGTGCAGACTGTTTCACAGGCTACTCTTGAATATGGGTCAACTTCTAGCAAGGAATCCAGAATGGCATCGGATATCTGGTCACAGATTTTATCAGGATGCCCCTCTGTTACAGATTCTGATGTAAAAAGTATTCTTTTCATATATATTCCTCCATTTTAAACGATATAAAATACAGTTACTAATATTATAAAGCTAAAGCGTTCGGACTACCGAACGCTTGTGAATTCTATAAAATCCCTCATCTATCGGATTTAACCGCAGGATTTAGCACCTTTCTTGTATATACAATTGGTTGCCGGGCTTCACAGGACCTGATTCCTCCGCCACTCTTGATAAGGCTATTAAATTTTCACTTATATTGTACTCTAAAACCGCTAATATGTCAAGCATTATTAATTAATTTTATATTAAAAAAAGAAAGCGATAAAATATAAATCTCCCCTGCATAATAAATACAAGGGAGATTACGCTCATAAAAGTGTTTGCTTATCTGAAAATATATTAAGTTCTAATACTTACTTTATAAACAACACAACTAATCCTATTTATTATATTAGAATTAATAATTCTTAGCTAAAATCTGGAAGTAAGCCTTTGGATGGTCACAAACTGGGCATTTTTCTGGAGCATTCTTGCCAACATGAATATGTCCACAATTTGCACATTGCCATACAGTTTCCTCATCTTTTGAGAATACCTTGCCCTCTTCCACATTCGCCAATAGCTTACGATAACGCTCTTCGTGTTCTTTTTCTATTTTAGCAACTGCCTCAAAGAGTGCCGCAATCTTAGTGAAGCCCTCTTCTTTAGCTACTTTTGCAAATTCAGCATACATTTCAGTCCACTCATAGTTTTCACCTTTAGCTGCATCAAGGAGATTTTCAGAAGTTGAAGCTATTTCTCCGCCTTCTTGCAAGAGCTTAAACCAGATTTTAGCATGCTCCTTTTCATTATCAGCTGTTTCTAGAAAAAGCTTAGCAATTTGTTCATATCCTTCTTTCTTAGCCTTTGAAGCATAGAATGTATATTTATTTCTTGCTTGTGATTCTCCTGCAAAAGCCGCCATTAAATTCGCTTCAGTTCTTGAACCTTTTAACTCCATTTTTATAGTCCTCCTTATTTGTAAATTCTTAAGTATATAGTTCACAAAGGATAATATATCCTCCCTAATGAAAAATATACTATATACATAGTATACATTTTTCTTTCAACTTGTCAAGCAGATAAAATTAAATACTTTTATTATAATTTATCGAAATAAATATAATGAAAAATGTGTATAATAAATATAAATATATTAGTAATGGAGAATTGATGTGAAGGATTTAATAGTTCTAAAGGATATATACAAAACCTATGGTGATGCAGATTACAGGGTTGATGCTTTAAATGGAGTTAATATTACTATTAAAAGAGGTGAGTTCACTTCAATTGTAGGAACTTCTGGCTCTGGCAAATCAACTCTTATGAATATAATTGGATGCCTGGATTTGCCCACCTCAGGAAAATATATTCTCGATGATACAGATATTATCAGCTATAATGATAAGGAGCTATCGCTGATACGCAACAAAAAGATAGGCTTTATTTTTCAATGCTTTAACCTTGTCGCAGGCTTAACAGCCTTTGAAAATGTTGAATTGCCCCTTATTTATAGAGGCATGGATAAGACAGAAAGAAGAAATTTAGTTACAACTGCATTAAAGCGAGTATCCCTTGAAAACAGAATGTACCATAAACCATCGGAAATGTCAGGGGGACAACAGCAAAGAGTTGCTATTGCAAGAGCCTTAGCTGCACAGCCACCGATAATTCTTGCTGATGAACCAACCGGCAATCTGGACAAAAAATCAGGTGAAGCGGTCATGGAGATGATATGTGAGCTGCATAGACAGGGCAAAACAATTGTGCTTATAACCCATGATATGAAGGTTGCAAAAATGGCGGAAAGAATTATTCAGATATCAGATGGAAAAGTAGTTCAGTAAATACAATTATTATGCATTAATCAATTGACAAATTTCAAATATATGTTATAATGTAAATTGAGAAAGGTGCTTTCGCTATATGCGATTCACCCAAATTGTGATTTAAGAAACAGCCGTATCAAGAAAAGATGACAGTTGTTTCTTTTTTTTAACCTCTTTTGTTTTGATATGATTTTATATTGCATTGTAATTAAGCATTTCTCATAAATTCACCCATACTTATTTGTGAAAATGTACAAATATATAGCTCTATTGAAACAAAACAGACTTTCTCAAACACTTATATTATAGTAACCGGTTAACAAGGCATTGGAGGTGTAGAACAAAATGAAATCTGGTCAAAGCTTTGATGAGGATGTAAAGCTGGCAATTAAGGGCGATTGTGATGCCTTTGCAAGGCTGTATTCCATTGTGTATAAGGATTTATACCATATTGCAATTTGCAGCCTTAGAAATCAGCAGGACGCTGCTGATATCGTAAGCGAAACGGTTATTGACGCTTTTGCTTCAATAAAAAAACTACGAAACCAAAACGCTTTCAAGGGCTGGATTGTAAAAATATTAACCAATAAGGTTAAGCAAAAGCAGGCAGAATACATGAAACAGAGAGCGACTGATAATTTTGATGCTGCTGAAAATATCAAAGGGAACGAATTTAATTTCGGAAAGCATGAACTTGATGAGGAGCTTGCAAGACTGGATAACGAAGAGCGTCTGATTTTGTCACTATCTGCGTTAATGGGATATACAAGCAATGAAATTGCTCGACTATGTAAGATAAATCCTGCAACGGTGCGAACTAAGCTTGCTCGAACAAAAGCTAAATTAAGAGAAGCCTTAGGTTAATAGATAAAAGGAGCTGATATTATGAATAATGATGATAGGATTAGGAGAGCTATGCAAAATCATGAAATTCCGAAAGAGCTTGAGCCAGAGAATATTGCAAAAATGCTCAAGGAGAGAAATATAAAAAGAAATATCAATATATCAAAACGAGCAAGAATTACAAGGTATACTGCTACTGCAGCAGCCTGTGTTTTACTTGTTACAGGTGTGCTGTCTGTCTATGGCCATAATAGAAACGGTTTAAAAGATGATGGTTTGAACCCAATCCATTCCTCTCAATCAACTGATACAGAATCAACTAATACATTAGGCAATTATATGGCAGGTGCTCAAAGCTATAACGAAATATATGATGCAATAACAAAAAGCTATAAGCAACAGCAAAAAAAACAAAAGCGTAGCGGAGGAATTGCTGGCTTTTTCAACTCTATTTTTGGCAGCAAGGATTATGAAGAGAATTTAGATGGAGTTGCATCTAAAGCTGCATCTAGTGCTGAAACAGACTTTGCAGCTAACGATACAATGGCTGGTGCTGAAGCTGAAATTGAGGAAACAACCACTAACGGTGAAGGCGATTTCTCCAACACAATAACTCAAGTTCAAGGTGTTGAAGAGGCTGATATAATTAAAACTGACGGAAAAAATATTTTCTATACAGTAGGTGAGAACTTATATGCTGTTTCTGTTAAAGATGGCGTTTTTGGCGAACTACAAAGCTACAAAATAAATGGAAATGTTATCTCCATGTTCCTAGTGAACGGCAAAATTGTCTTAATCTATTCTGTCTATCCAGAATATGTAGCTTATGATTCAGAATACAGAACTTACGATAGGTACCATGTTCCTAGCAATTCCGGAACTGGAGTTCTAACCTTTAATTTTAATGATAACAAGCTAAATCTTGAAAGCTCATATATTCAGGACGGCAATTACAGCGATTCAAGAATGATTGGCAACACACTTTATTTAATCAGCAATAAATATAATATGAAGGTTGGCTTAATCGATGGCGCTGATGATATTCAAGCATATATCCCTTCATATACATGCAAAGAAGAATCTTGCTTTATTGAACCAAATGATATTCTATTACCAAGCAATTGGAAAGACCAGTATATCGGTTTAAACTACGCTATAATCAGCGGAATCAACATCAACGATATGTCCGAGCCTGTATCAATAAAGGCATTGGCAGATTATTCTGGGCAGCTCTATTGCTCATTAAATAATATTTATATAACAAATTCAATTTATGAAAATAACGCTAGCCGCACAAATATTACAAGACTTGCAATAGACAATGGAAATATTAAGCCAATGGCTACCGGCAAGGTTAATGGCTATGTTCTTAACCAATTCTCTATGGATGAGTATAACGGCTATTTCAGAATTGCTACTACTATTGAACGCTGGTCTGAATCAAGTAATACCTTTTTGGAAAGTGAAGTTGTCTCTTTCTCACGAAATGAGCTAAGCAATAGTGTTTATGTTCTGAATGAAAAGCTTGAGGTTGTCGGCAGTGTTGGTGATTTCGGCAAAAGCGAAAGCATTAAGTCCGTTAACTTCGCTGGTGATATCGCATATGTTGTTACTTATTTTCAAACTGACCCGCTTTTTGCGATTGATTTGAGCAATCCTACATCTCCTAAAATACTCGGAGAACTAAAGATTACTGGTTACAGCTCATATATGCACAGCTGGAGTGATGGCTTGCTTCTTGGTTTTGGTGTTGACGCTGATGAATCTGGCTTTGAAAAAGGCGTTAAACTTGTTATGTTTAATGTATTCGATAATGGTGACCTTAAAGAAAATGGAATATATCAGATAAATTCCGAATCCTTAGGTCGCAGCTATGTTTACTCACAAGCTGTTTATGACCATAAACAATTGATGATTGACCCTGAAAAGAATATTATAGGCTTCCCTGTTTATACAGACTCCTATAATTATTATTTCCTCTTTAAATATGAAAATGGAGAATTCACAAATATCGGCTATATAGATAATGACAATGATTTTAGAATTTATTTTGATCGTGCAGTTTATATAGGAGACTATGTCTATATCTTTTCATCAGAATATGCAATTTCAGCTAGTATAAATGATATGACTGAAATTGATAAAATTTATTTAGATTAATAATTTTGAAATTTTAACCCTCCGTTAAATATTCATGAATTATCAATAAGTTCTGTGTAAAATTACTGCTTCACATCTCTAACAGCATATTTCTAGTAGAATAAATGCATAAATACTAGAATATTATTGTTAATCTTTTGTACATTTATTATATATAAAAAAGCATAGATATATTGTTAAATAAAATGTATAATATGTACAAGAGAAATGTTAGAGGTGTGAACATTTTTTTCATTGGCTTTAAGGTAATTTATGTAACAAACGGAGGTGCAGTATGATACGCAATAAGAAAAAATATCTAATAGGTTTATTTATCATAATTTTTATAGTAACATCCGTACCACTATTTGGCGACTTTGAAACAACATTAACCATGAAAACAGACAATACATATGCTGAAACACTTAATTATAATGATATTTTATCCTATCAGATTACAAATGGTGAAATCATTATTACAGGTTGTGACAGAGAAGTAATTGCTCTTGATATTCCCGACGAAATCGACGGACTTCCAGTAACAAAATTATCCGCAGACGCATTTTGGAGAGCCACAAATTTAGAAGTAGTCAATATCCCTTACAGCGTAGATATAATTGAGATTTTTGCGTTTACATCAAATTTAAATCTTAAAGAAATAAATGTTGATGAAGATAACCAGAATTATACTTCAATAGACGGTGTATTATTTAACAAGAAAGCAACAGAGCTAATACATTTTCCTGCTAATAAATCAACTATAATTTATGAAGTTCCTGAAACAGTTAAAACAATAAAAATAAAATCATTTTCACAATCTAATGTAAAAAGTGTACAGCTTCCAAATGATTTAATGAATATAGAACAATCTGCATTTATGAGTAGTACTCAGCTAGAAAATATCACTATTCCTGCATCAGTTACAAATATTGGTGTTTACGCTTTTGTAGGATGTTCATCATTAACTGATATTAATGTTTCTAGAGAAAGCCACTCTTATACAAGCATTGATGGCGTTTTATACACCCATGACGGAACAACATTGATACAATACCCTATCGGGCGTACCGACACTGAATATGTAATTGAGGACGGAACACAAATAATCGGCGATGGTTCGTTCATGAATTGTTCTTCAATAACTAAAATAACAATTCCCGAAGGGGTTGTAATGCTTGGTCCATACTCATTCGAAGGAACAGGCCTAAAAAGCGTTACTTTGCCATCAACAGTAGAAGTATTGGGAAGCTGTGCCTTCTGGAAATGCATTAACCTATATGAAGTGAATTTAAACGATAACCTTGCCGAAATGGGCGAAGCTGTATTTGGTCTATGCGAAAGCCTTAAAAGGATTGATATACCTAATGGAATAAAATTTTTAGAACTTGGTGCATTTATAGACTGTACTAGTCTTGAAGATGTTAAGCTGCCAAATACTTTATCGGACATCGGTGTAGGCGCTTTTGAAGGATGTACTTCTTTAGAAAGCATTACAATTCCTGATAGCACAAATGTAATCTTCTCATTAGCCTTTAATAACTGCACAAATCTAAAGGATATCTACATACCTCATTATGTTAAATCAATATATGAAGTAGCAATAGGCTATCAATATAACTCATCTGGAATGCTTGAACTTAATCCTATCACAACAATACATGGCTATGACGGAACAGCCGCAGAAACATATGCAATAAAAAATAATGTAGCTTTTGAATCAAGAGGTGAAATCCCTCCTCCATCAGGAGATTTAAACCGCGACGGAATAGTTTCCCCTGATGAATTAAAGAAAATGACAGTAACTATATTTGGTAAGAAAGCAATAAACGGAGCTACTTCCATAAGTGCAAAGCAGGCACAATATGCTGATACAAATAAAGACGGAGTTTTGAATGTATTTGATGTTGTTAATATGAAGAGAAATATTTTAAACCAAAGTCAGAACAAATCGAACTAGTATTAAAAGGTTGTGTAACTTAAAGCTACACAACCTTTTTCCTTATTATTAGCTTATTGTAATACTACTTACCTTGCCGTCCTCAATATAGAATATAGCATACCTGAAAAATTCTTCTGTGTCATTAATATAAACTTCAGTAACATCATCGCCTATTTCTGTATTGAAAGCAGCAGCAATATCCTTAATTGTACTTCCTATTTTTATTCCGTTAACTGATAATTCTACAGTTACCTCATCTGGATAAGGTGAGTACCAGATATAATCAACAGGGCATTTTTCTATTGGCAAATCCTGATCAGTTCCATTTTCTAAATCAATAGATAAAGTATAATCATCACTATAAAAGCTTTCCATTTCCCCAGCCTTAACAACTGATATTCCCTTATCTTTAATTAATGATGAAATATTAGCAATACCCTCTGACAAAACAATTTTTTGTCCATTAATTTTAATTTCCAAATTATTAAAATCATAGTCAATGTCTACATAATCATCATAATCATAATCATAGTCATAATCGTAGTTATAATCGTAGTCATAATCGTCATAATTAAAATCAAAATCATAGTCATAATTATCATCATAATCATAACCATAGAACAAATCAATGAGTTCATCTAAATCAAATCCTAAATCAGCACATATCTTCTCTAAGAACGCCTCAATATCAACATCCTCTGTCAAGCTTTCAATATCATCATCACTACCCAAGTCATAAATCTTGTCACTGTTTGAAGGCATTTTTATATCATCAGCATCTGATTGTGAAAATTTAATATTTATTGTTGCATACTTAGGAATTTCAATGGAAACCTCTTGGCTATCACCATCGGATTTAAACTCAGCTGTAAACTTTGTAACTACAAGGTCAACAGTAAATTTACCATTGATATATCCCTTTTCTTCATTTGCAATATTAAAGTCCTTGAAATCAATATTGAAGGAATATGTTTTTGATTCATCTTCCCAGTAATCATAACTTTCTACTTCAATATTAATATCGCCGCTGTAAGTTTCCTTAGACTTTTCTTTACCATTAAGTACTATGCTGAATGTAGAATCCTCAGCAGTAAGCAACATATCAAACGCTATTTTATCGCCATCTTTAGCAGCAAGATAGTACAAACCAAAATCTTCTGATTTTTCCTTATCCTCATAAACCTCAAGCTCACGACCGCAGATTATTCCCTTTGAATCAACATAAGTAATGAGTTTAATATAGTTTCTCTTATCTGTAGTTGTGTCAGCAAGTTCATCCAAAGCTGTGTCAATAAAATCTTTATATTCATCCTTTGTGCATATGCCAAATTCTTCAACTATGCCAATTATTACATCGTCCTTCTTTGCTTCTTTCAGAATAGCCTCTAAAATTTTAAGAGCATCCTTTTGTGTAATTTTAGCAGTAAGAGTATTGAATTTTGCATCAATATCTCCAACCTCAACCTCAACGCCCTTTTCAAGCTCAACATTTTCAATATTTTCAATTACAATGCTATAATATTTGTTAATTAAATCTTCTAATTCCTTTTCTGAAATAAGCTCACCGCTAAACATCTTTTCAAAGCTATTAACAATAACAGCTTCGTTATAGTTTTGTACCTCAGGAGTATAAGATAATCCTATAAATCCTGTTTTACCATCAATATCCTCAATAACCTCTTCGCTAAGCTCTTCAACAGGGACCTTTAAATATGCATCAGTTAATTCAGGAATTTGAAAATAAGCCTCAGGAGTTGCATAATCCATGAGTATTTTCAATGTAATAATCTTTACATCATTAACCGACAGCATAATGTCAGAACCCAACTTTTCATCCTTAATAGCACTGCTACCACTTGCCTTTATTTTGGCAAACTGTTCAGGTATATCATATTCCTCCAATAAATCAGGGTTAATATCAGCTGATATTTCATATTCCTGAGATATACCTTTTTCATTGTTATACATTTCAATGATTTTGCCATACTGCTCACTTATCTTCTTAGCCTGTTTAGAAATATTATTATTTTCAACAGATGCATAATATTTTTCTGGCTTCATAACCATCATATTAATAGTATTTTT
>JAAYPV010000068.1 GCA_012519635.1 Clostridiales bacterium | reverse complement strand
ATTACCTGCCGAAGAAGTGTGGTTACTGCGGTAAATATTTTCTTCTTGAAGCTGGGATTTTTTCTGATTACTGTACTCGTCCTGTTAAAGATAAAGAGGGTAAAGTCTGCCGTGATGTTGGGCATCGAAAAAAGTATGCTGATAAAGTCAAGAATGACCCTGTCTGGCTGACTTATTCCCGTGCTTACAAGGCTCATTATGCAAGGTATATGAAAAAGAAAATGGCACAGACGGAATTTCAGCAGTGGGCGGATTTTGCTCTTGAGATTCGGGAAAAGGCTTTGAATGGGGAGATTTCGTTTGAGGAGTATTCGGAGAGGGTTAAGGAATAGGCTAAATTATGTTACCATTTGTGTGGTATCATATAATTTCTGAAAATCATGTCTTGACAATTGAGCCACTATACTATTTGAGTATATACATCAATAGGTTATTAAAATTTTTATTTGACTTATTTATCAATTCATGTTATAATATTGGGATTGGAAATTATAATTAAATAGTTTTATTATATGAAGTAATCATAATGAGTAGGCGGCTTGCGAGTTGTTTTACGTATTTACGTTTTCGTCAATGTGGGGAACGATTAGTCTGCCATTAAAGCCGAAAATTTTGCCGAAAAATAAAATTAGAACTGGGGCTTGATTAGGATCAAAAGGTCATAATCTATACTATAAATTATTATGGTATAAAGTGAACTGTATAATACAGGAAAGCTTATGCACTCTAACTCTATTAATTTAGAGTTAGAGTGCTTTTTTATAACAAATTAAATGTTTATATGTGGAAAGTTTTTTGTAAATATCCCAAACATCAACAATAAATATTACGCAGTTGATATTTATTGTAATATATAATAACACTAATATTGCTTTAGAAAAGATACAATTCCCTCAAACTGTACAACAAATTTATTGTTTCACACTTGTGTGATTAAAATAATAAATTTAACGGTGGAAAATATTCGCCGCTGAATGATGAAGTTCTATTTACCATGCTCTCTTTGCTTCATTATTCTGTCACCATTTGAGAGAGCTTTATCAAGAGGTTTCATAGGGGTTCTCTTAAAATTACCCTTAAATCTGCTATAAGAGGATGGTTATAAACTATGGATTCTATGATTTCAATTACTCAGCACAAATTGAATGAGGATGCCTTTACTGACGGAGCTTTGAAGCTCTGGAATGATTGGAGATGGCAGGCAAGTCATGTTATCAAGGATATTGATACCGTTGAGAAAATACTCGGCATAGCTCTGCCTGATGATGAAAGAGAACGAATACAGAAAACTATTGATATATTTCCGATGTCGATAACACCATACTACTTGTCACTCATTGACCCTGATGACTACAAGAATGATCCTATATTCAAGCAGGCATTTCCTGATGTCAGAGAGCTTAATATTGCAGATTATGATATGAAGGATCCTCTTGCAGAAGATAAGGACAGCCCTGTACCAGGACTTACTCACAGATATCCGGACAGAGTGCTGTTTCATGTAAGCAATGTCTGCGCAATGTACTGCCGTCATTGTACAAGAAAGAGAAAAGTTGGCGATCGTGACTGTATACCGTCAAAGGAACAGCTTCAGAAAGGTATTGATTATATTAAAAATACGCCGGTTGTCAGGGATGTTCTGCTTTCCGGAGGAGATCCTTTTATGCTGCCTGATGATCTGCTCGATTGGATTTTGGGGGAACTTGACAAAATAGATCATGTGGAGGTTGTAAGAATAGGGACAAGAACACCAGTAGTTCTCCCCTTTAGAATAACTGACAAACTTGTTGAAATGCTTAAAAAGCATAAAGTAATATGGATTAATACTCATTTTAATCATCCAAAGGAATTTACTGCTTCATCAAAAGAGGCTTTGAGAAAGCTTGCTTTTGCAGGAATACCTTTGGGAAATCAATCAGTGCTGCTTGCAGATGTTAATGATTGCCCTAGAATTATGAAAAGACTTGTTCACAGACTTGTTCAGAACAGGGTGCGTCCTTACTATATTTATCAGTGCGATTTATCAGAAGGTTTGGAGCATTTTAGAACATCTGTCGGCAAAGGTATAGAA
Source organism: Clostridiales bacterium (assembly GCA_012519635.1). GTDB lineage: Bacteria > Bacillota > Clostridia > Oscillospirales > Ruminococcaceae > JAAYPV01. The sequence continues at coordinate 367 of JAAYPV010000068.1, read as the reverse complement.
ATAATGGAAAGTCTGAGGGGACATACGAGTGGATTTGCTGTGCCTACTTTTGTTGTAGATGCACCAGGCGGCGGCGGAAAGATACCTGTAATGCCTAATTATCTCATCTCATGGTCTACAAATAAAGTTGTCCTTAGAAATTATGAGGGGGTTATTACTACCTATCAGGAGCCGAGCTGTTATCATCATACAGTGTGTGATTTAAAATGTGATACCTGCAATCTTCAGCTTAAGCTAAATGAAGCGCTTGAAGATAAAACCATTGGAATAGCGAAGCTTCTTGCTGATTATAACGAAATTATAACACTTATGCCCAGCGACGATGACATATCAGCTGATGAATAATTAGTTAAAACGTGTTTTCTTT
>JAAYPV010000067.1 GCA_012519635.1 Clostridiales bacterium | reverse complement strand
TGAAAAAAGTGATTCTATTGATGAGGAAATAAGAACTGCAGTTGAAATAATAAAGCAAGCAGAGCGTCCATTTATTTATGCAGGCGGAGGGGTTGTGCACTCGGATGCGGTTGATGCGTTTAAGAAATTTGTTGAGCTTGTTGACGCACCTGTTGCATTATCGCTTATGGGGCAATGTGCTTTTGATAATACAGACAAGAGATATATTGGTATGCTTGGAATGCATGGCACAAAAACATCGTCACTTACTGTTGGCGAATGTGACTTAATGATTGTATTAGGCTCCCGTTTTAGTGATAGAGTAAGCTGTGATACTAATACCTTTGTAAAAAGCACAAAGATTTTACATATTGATATTGACCCAGCTGAGGTAAATAAGAATATAATTGTTGATTATAATGTTGTTGGTGACCTTGCTTATGTGTTAAAAGAGCTAAATAGTCTTTTACCTCAGCAAAGCCATAAGGAGTGGATGGATAGGGTTTACTCATGGAAGGAGCAGTATCCTGTTTATATGCAATCTGATGATGAGGAGGCTGTACTTCCGCAGTATGTAATTGAAACACTTGATAGACTTACAGGTGGTAAGGCAATTATTTCAACTGAAGTAGGACAGCATCAGATGTGGACAGCACAATTTTATAATTTCAGAGAGCGTCGGAGCTTTGCAACATCCGGTGGACTTGGCACAATGGGTTATGGCTTGGGTGCAGCAATTGGCTCAAAGATAGGAAATCCTGAAAAAACTGTTGTTAATATTGCTGGTGATGGCAGCTTTTACATGAATTTAACGGAGCTTTCAACAATGGCAAAATATAAAATACCTGTTATTGAGCTTATACTTAACAATAATGTTTTAGGTATGGTTAGACAGTGGCAAAGAATGTTTTATGATAAGCGTTTTTCAAATACCACACTTGATAAGAACACAGATTTTGTTATGCTTGCTAACGCCTTTGGATTAAAGGGATACAGAATAAGCAAGAAATCTGAGGTTGAAGAGGTATTAAAGAAAGCGATTGAGCTTAATGAACCTGTTTTAATTGACTGTAGGATTTGTAAGGATATCAATGTTTTGCCAATGGTTCCTGCTGGTGCATCTGTTCATGAGCCGATACTTTGTATTGATACACATTAAAGAGGAGTTGCGATATGAGAAAAATTGAAGTATTCGATTCCAGCCTTAGGGATGGGGCGCAGGGATGTGGAATTTCATATTCGGTAGCTGATAAGCTAAATATATTAAAGGCACTTGATGAGTTTGGAGTAGATTATATCGAAGCTGGAAATCCGTCTTCAAATCAAAAGGATGTAGAATTTTTTCAAAAGGCAACTGAATATAAAATGAAGAATTCAAAATTGGTTGCTTTTGGTGCTACAAAAAGAAAGGGAATTAAGCCCGAAGAGGACAGCAATTTAAATGCATTGGTTGCGTCGGGTGCTGATTATATCTCCATTTTTGGCAAGAGCTCAAAGCTACATGTTGAGGAGATTATAAAGACTACCTTACAGGAAAACCTTGATATGATTTTTGATACAGTCAGCTATTTGGTTGGCTTAGGTAAAACCGTGTTTTATGATGCGGAGCATTTCTTTGATGGCTATAAATTATCTGCTGAGTATGCACTTGACACACTTAAAGCGGCAGCAAGAGCTGGTGCCTCAAGGATAGTGCTTTGTGATACAAATGGTGGATGCTTTCCTGATGAGATATATGAAATCACAAAGAAATGCGCTGAAGAATTGGATGTTCCGATAGGAATTCATTGTCATAATGATATGGAATGTGCAGTTGCAAACAGTATTTCAGCAGTTAAGGCTGGTGCTATGCAGGTTCAGGGAACATTCATCGGTACAGGTGAGAGGTGTGGCAATACTAATCTTTCAGCAATTATTCCAAGCCTGCAGCTCAAGTTAGGATATGATTGTATAGACCCTAAAAAAATGCCTTTGCTTACTTTGACAGCACGACATATTGCTGAAATCTCCAATATAGTTCTTCCAGATTCACATGCATATGTTGGAAGAAATGCGTTTACACATAAGGCTGGAATGCATGTTGATGGTGTAAAGAAAAACTCAAAGAGTTTTGAGCATATTGAACCGTGTGCAGTAGGAAATGAGCGTAATATTCTGGTCTCAGAGGTTGCTGGCCGTGCAGTTATCATGGATAAGCTGAATAAGATTGCACCTGAGCTTACAAAGGATAGACCTGAGGTAGGACAGATTATTGAGCTGATAAAGCAACAAGAGTATCTAGGTTATCAGTATGAAGCTGCAGAGGCATCATTTGAGCTTTTGGTTATGAGATTTTTGAAAAAATACAAACCATTTTTTCATATTGAATATTATAAAATCATTGGTGAAAAATCTGAAGAAACAAATATGCTTGACAGTGCAATTGTCAAGGTAAAGGTTGGGGATAAAACAGAAATTTCCGCTGATGAGGGGAAAGGACCTGTAAACGCAATAGATAAGGCAATCAGACAGGCGTTGAGTTCATTCTATTCACAGCTTGATGAGGTACATCTAGTTGACTATAAAGTAAGAGTAATGGATTCTGGTGCAGCAACTGCTGCAACAGTAAGGGTTTTGATTGAAACAACTGATGGAACAGATGTATGGACAACGGTTGGAGCATCAACGGATATAATAGAGGCATCTGTTGAGGCGCTTGTAGACAGCTTAGAATATAAATTAGTAAAAAACATAAAATAATAAATATACAGGACGGTGCTACTAGGTACCGTCCTCATTTTTGAAAAATACTGGTATAATTTATTGTATCCAAATTGTAGCTTTTAGTCCATTGACAAGAATAAGTCTATATTATATACTAAAGGTAATCCTCGAAAGGATAAATAAATTCTATAAAGGAGAAGATTATGGACCCAGATGCGAGTCGAAGTACGACAATTTTTTTAGTTATTTTGTTTATTTTTGTAATACTAAGAGCATATTTTGCTGTATGTGAACACGCTATTATGGAAATAAACGATTCAAAAGTAAAAACATTGGCAGAAAAGGATAAAAACTATAAGAAACTGCTTAAGCTTATTGAAACACCAACAAAAATGATGATAGCCTTTTCAATTCAAAGGGCACTTTCAAGCGTATTTATTTCCATATGCTCAATACTGTCTTTTAATCCAATACTTACAAATTTTCTTGGCAGAGTCCTCAATGGTGTGAAATCAGGTGTTTTGCAGGCAGTTTCAATACTGATAATATCTCTTTTGACTGCTATGGTTATTGTAGTTTTCACAGATACAATACCTAGACATATTGCAATAAATGTAAAGGATAGCTTTGCAGTGAAATGTGTTGGTGTTGTAAAATTGCTTATTTCTGTTTTGTCCGTATTCAGTACAATTGCTTCTGTAGTTTCAACATTGATATGTAAAATTATAAGAGTTCCTGTATCAAGTGAAAAAGATGTTGTGACGGAAGAAGAAATATTGATGATGGTTGAAGCTGGTAATGAAAAGGGCATTATTGAAGAGAACCAGAGGACTATGATTAATAATATTTTTGAATTCGGTGATGTAACTGTATCTGAGGTGATGACACATAGGACGGATTTAGTTTCAGTAGATGTTAATACAAAGATTTCACAGATAGTTACTCTTGCAATAAATGAGGGATTTTCAAGAATACCTGTTTATGAAAACACTATTGATAACATAATCGGAGTCTTATATATTAAGGATTTATTGTGTCTGATTGGCTATGAAAAAATAGATGAGATTGATATCTCTCAGTTTATACGCAAGGTTATGTATGTGCCTGAAACAAGCAAGTGTAATGATGTGTTTGAAAAGATGACATTGAAAAAAGCACAGATTGCCATAGTTGTCGATGAATATGGTGGTACTGCTGGTATGGTAACTATGGAGGATTTGCTAGAAGAAATTGTAGGGAATATACAGGATGAATATGATGATGAGGAAGCAGAGCTTTCTGAAATATCTGAAGGAGTTTATGTTATAGACGGCTCAGCAGACCCTGAGGACATATTACCACAGCTTAAGGTGATTTTACCTGATGACCATAATTATGACACAATGAGTGCGTTATTTGTTGATATACTGGGTAGAATACCTAATAGAGATGAAACGCCGTCAGTAGAATATCAGGGCTTGGAACTTACTGCCCTTGTGACAGAGGATAATTGGGTTACAAAGATTAAGGCAAGAATTATGGAGACAGAACAAATAGAGCAAGGGATTGATTAATATTATGAAAAGGCGGTTACTTTTATCTATAATAGTTTTAAGTATATCTCATTTATTAAGTGGTTGCAGATTTATATCTCAACCACTTATGCAAATTGACTATCTTGATGAAAGTATGGCAGAATTAAGATATCCTTATCAGCAGCTGACAGAAGTTGAAAAGGCAACATATACAGTGCTGTATAATAGCATTAAAAATATGGACGAAAGGATAAAGCTGCCATATACCTTAAGTAGTTATGAGTATGAAAAGGTATTTAATTTGCTATATAGGCAGGAGCCGGATTTTTTTTACCTTGACACGCAGTATATGCTAGCGGATAAAATGTCGGAGGTCAGAATGTTATACCAGATGAGTAAGGAAGAAAAGGAAGAATATCAGCGAAGGATAGATGAAAAAGCCTCAAATATATTGGATGCAGTAAATCAAAAGGAAACAGAGTATGAAAAGCTATTGTATATTCATGATTATATAATAGAGAATTGTCAGTATTCGCAGGATTCAGATGCTGATACAAGCACAATTTATGGCTGTTTGGTAAATAACTCAGCACAATGTGAGGGGTATGCAAAGACTCTGATTTATCTGGCAAGGAAGTCTGGATTAAGTGCAATGGCAGTTGTCGGACAGACAAATGATGGTATAAATCATGAGTGGAATATAGTCAGGGTTGACGGCAAGTATTATAATATAGATTTGACATGGGATGACCCGTCCTTCGAAGAGGATTCAGGTAGGGCATGGCATTTATATTTTAATGTTAAGGATAATGAGATACATAATATTACGCATTTTCCGTCGGGTAATAATTATACACTACCTAAATGTGATTCAAATGATTCGAATTATTATTACATAAATAAGCTGGTTGCAAGCAATTATGATGAGGCCTATAATATTATTAAGCAGGAGGCAATTTATGCGATAGATTTGCGAAAGGATTATATAGACATAAAGTTTACTGATAAGGAAGTTTTTGAACAGGTAAAGAAGAGTCTGTTTAATAATGGAAGGATTTTTGAGATACTAAATGATATAAACACCAATGATAAAAATAAAATAGATTCTGACCAATATATTATGCATGAAAAACAGGGGATAAATTGCATTTCAATTGGCTTGATTTATAAATGAAATCAGAATGGAGTATGGGACTTGGCAAGGATAAGGTGCAAAAATGGTGGCAGATGCAGGTTTGACAAATATGG
>JAAYPV010000066.1 GCA_012519635.1 Clostridiales bacterium | reverse complement strand
TAATGATGAAAGCAATGACAATGATTTAGGTTTAGATATAGGTATGCTATTGAAGCTGACTGGACTATTCAATAGTGCTCCGCAAGATGATAAGAACACTCAGCTTTTACTGGCCTTAAAGCCTTTATTAAAGGAAGAGAGGCAGGAAAGGGTGGATAAAGCGGTTAAGATGATGAAACTATATGCAGTTTGGACTATTGTAAAAGAAAGTGGTATGCTTAAGGATATGTTTTAAGTACTGTGCTAATTCAACCTACTTATGTGGGCAGATATGAAATATTTGAATAGGAATAATCTTCTGTTTTGAATTAGTATTATAGCAAGTTCCTTAATAATAAGGGGAGCTTGCTATAATATCCTTAACAGTATTATAGCAAAGGAGGTTAATTATGGAGGTTTACAATCACTATGAGATAAACAATATGCGTCAAGATGCTATCAGGCGTGCAAAAGAGATGCAGAGGAAGTCAAATATGGGTATGCAAAGCACCGCAGGCAGACCAATGAACTCACCATATAACTCCAATAGCTCAGGTATGCAGAATAAACATATGAATTCGCAAAGTAGTTCTCAAAATGCTGGAGTTCAAAATGTAAGCAGACCTATGAATTCGTCATATGGCTCAAATACAAAAAATAATAACAGCCAACCGGAACCACTTCGTTATGAAATGCCATATCCTTTCGGATATTATAGTAGAAAAAATAGCAATAATTCCAATGAAACGAATAAGCAGCAATTTAATAATAGTGGAAAAGCCAATTCAAATAATAATTTTGCGTATGGAAAGCCATTTCCGCATAAGGATATGCAAGAGCAGATTAAGGAAGAAAAAAAGCCAGCAAAAGAACCTCCTGCGTCAGTTGGGAATTTTTTGAACGGGATATTAGGTAATTTTTTATATGATTCACAGGGTAAGATTGATAGTGAAAAATTACTTGTTCTTGGGCTGATATTTTTATTGGCAAAGGAAGGCGTAGATATAAAGCTTTTACTGGCATTGGGATATATTTTAATATAATAGCATAATTTTTACAAATACTTTATATAATTATTATAGGTAATTGAATAATAATGTAATTAATGTCAATATTACACCTAAGGAATCTTTTAATATAATTAAGGGGTGTAATTAATGGGAATAATAAAAATGCTTGCCACTAGACCAGCGATAAAAGCAGAGATGGCAAAGCGTGAAGAATTTTCAAAGAAGATATTAAAGGATATACAAAATGTCTGTCATAAAAGAACTGTATTAAAGGCTAAATATGGACTTGCCAGTGACGATGATTTAATAGAATCAATTATATACGAGGAATTAGCCTTACATTCAAGATATAATTATCTAGTAAAAATAGCTAAAGAAAATGGCGTAAAATTAGACAGAAAGTGTTTATTTGTGAAATGGGACAATGAGGTGTAAAGAATGGATAATTTAATATTCTGGGCAGCGTGGGCATTGGCAGGAATTATAATGCTTGTATTTTATGCAAAAAGAAAGAAATCTTTAAAATCAACACTTTTTGGAATGCTTACAGGAGTATCGGCGTTGTTATTGCTGCATTATTTCGGTGGTGGATTGGGATATCAGCCAAGTCTTAATTTATTTAATACTATGACAGCGTTGGTTTTAGGTGTACCTGGAGTAATTATGATGCTTATAATAAATATATTTCTATAAAATATTATGTGTAGAACCATGTTGCTTTGAATATTTGCAATAAAGGTATAAGATAGACGAATACCCTGTATTTTCGAATTGAGAATACAGGGCTTATTTATTTGCAAAAACATATGGTATAGAAATGTTTTTAGCGGATTTTAACAAATACTAAATTATAGCATAGACTATTATTAAATAATAAATAAGGATGATGATAATAATGTATGATTTCTATCCGTTTTCTGTTGTTCCTCTTCAATATCCATATAATGCCTTAGAGCCATACATAGATGAGAAGACAATGTTTTATCATCATAATAAGCATTATCAGGCATATGTGGATAAGCTTAATAAAATTTTAGAGGATAATCCTGTTTTACAAAGATATGATTTAGAAAGCTTGGTAGTTAAAGCAAACTCTCTGCCGCAAAGTCTTGCTACAGAAATAAGGAACAATGCAGGTGGAGTATATAATCATAAGCTATATTTTTCAACTATGACACCGAATAAAACACAACCATCTGATTTTCTGTTAAAGAAAATTAATTCTGATTTCGGTTCGTTTGAAAATTTAAAAAATAAGTTAAAAGATAATGCATTGGCTCAGTTTGGTTCAGGGTATGCTTGGCTTGTATATACTAATGGATGTTTAAGAATAATCAGAACAGCGAATCAGGATGTACCATTGTTGACTTTAAATTATCCTTTGTTACCAGTTGATATATGGGAGCATGCGTATTATTTAAAGTACCAAAACAGGCGTAATGAATATTTTGAAAATTGGTTTAAGATTATCAATTGGGATGAGGTTGAGGAAAGGTATATTCTGGCGATGAATAAAAGATGCTGAATTAAATGCAACAATTAAAATATGGTGGGTTTTAAAATAATTGATTACCAATATAAAATAAACAACAGGTGTATACTTTTCTTATACACCTGTTTTAATTTAAATATCCGAGATATATTTTCGCTTTGCTTGAGACTTTTAAAAAATACGGTTGCTTAAATAACAAAATCACCATAAGGATAACCATTGTTGTACATCTTTCGCTTGAC